>JAFDYM010000100.1 GCA_018267435.1 Bacteroidota bacterium
GTGCTCCTTCTTCTCTACATCGTAGTTTACTACCTTCTCATTCTTCTCTATCTTATCGCGAAAGAAATCTACTTCTTCCTTCAGGCGCAAAGTAGATATATCGAAACCGATAGTATTGCAGTATATACCTTTTAGCCTATTCAGTATATCGCCAAGCGTAGCGTTAGGCAACCCTATTTCGCTACCCACGGCAAACTTCTTGCCTAGGTCGGCATCGCTAAGGCCAAAAAAGCTTAGGTCAAGCTCAGCCTGGCGGTCTTTGCGCGGTTTTAGCGGGTTGGTATTGGCAATAAGGTGGCCCTTGCGGCGGTAAGCCTCAATAAGGCGGTACACTTTAAGCTCATCGGCGCTCAGCGAGCCGCCTTTGCCCTTACCGTTATAGTTTAGCTGCGCAAAATCGAAGCCTTCGAAAAACTTTCGAAATTCGGTTTCTACACTTTCTGGCTTGTTTTTGAAATCGTTATAAAGATTTTCAATGTACTCGGGGGTGGCGTTTGAGAGGTAGGAATAGCTATCCATTTCTTTGATACTGAATTTGAGACTGCAAACCTACACCTATTTAGTAAAATGGGCAAGATTTGACAGTGTTTAACTGATTATTGCGTTAAAATGTTTCAATGGGCTAAAAAAGCACAGAAAATGGATTTTTTATAAATCAGTTTTGGAAATACCGCACAGAAGGCTATATTTGCAGTCCTTTTTTAAAGACATCAAGACAATGGCAAATCACAAATCAGCAGCAAAGCGCGCTCGTCAAACCGTAAAACGCAGGTTAGAAAACAGGTATTGGGCTAAAACAACCCGTAACGCTATCCGCGGTTTAAGGGCAGAGAAACAAGAAGGTGAAGCTACAAAAGCATTGCCTCGTGTAGTATCGTTGATAGACAAGCTAGCTAAGCGTGGCTATATACACCAGAACAAAGCAAGCAACCTAAAATCAGGTTTGGCTGTGCGTATAGCTGGCTTGAAGAAGTAACACAGACACACTAATAAATGCGAGAGGCGTTCCCCCCAGGATCGCCTTTTTGCTTATGTGGTATACCCAAAAGGGGCGAGAGCGAAGGACGAGTGACGAGGGTAACAAGTAGGCAATGGAAGATTAGGCAAAGGGCTTAGCGCCTTGTGCATCAATCCCCGCATATATCACATATATGGGCTAGTTGGGAGCTAGCCAGTAGAGGCCTGACCAGAGGGGTAGCAGGGGTAGCAACTTTAAAAAAACTGCCACCTCCCCACCCATGTATAATATTGACTATGAATAAATTACAAAAATTAGTTGGTACCACCCCCCTATGTAGGTGCCTATAACCGTTGATTGAAATCAACGGCAACGAACTAGGTAGTTTCTCCTTAGTTTTCCCAATTTTCCTAATTATCTACATTCAAATATGGCGCGGGTACGGTAGCGCTTCTCTCCTACTGTTGCGTCCCGAATATCGGGACGAACAGCCTGCGGGCATTTTACTCGGGCAGTTCAAGTATGGTTTCGGTGTTGGTAGTTAAGTCTATACGCGAGAGGCGGCGCTTGGTTTGGGTAGTATTATATCCCACATAGCCGCCAATATTTAAATTAAATAAGGCATACCTACCGTCAGCCGTTACTGAGGGATACGTATACTCCATTTTATCACAAGCAGAGAGTAATGCCTGCGAATGACCAGTTTCGAAATTTAAGATTTCTGGTTGCGATTCAGGACACCATAATATCCTCTTACCATCGGGCATCCAGCATACACCACTTATATCCGTTTTAGGGGATTTCATATTCGGTACATTTTTCTCTTCACCTGTGTAATAGTTTATACACCTTACATCGGTCCAAGGCGCAGATATAATTATACTATCGTTTGGCGACCAAGAGCAAGTACCAACACCACCTATAGTTAAATTAATAGGAGAGACAATTCCAGTAAATTTATTTATTATATAATTATTACCATCTGTAAATCCTTGATAGCCTCTATAACAAATTATTTTATCCCCTAAAGCATTCCATTCAGGTGTGAAACAATCGCCTGTTACAGTTAGTTGTCTTAAGCTATCGCCATTGGGCTTAACAATGTAAATGTTGTTATCGGTGGTGGCATAACATATCCAACCCGACCTGTGCCACTTTATATTGTGTGTGGGCGAATGATCTGAAACTTTTGTGCGCTGCTTTGTAGATACATTATATACATACATGTGCCAATTAGGGTGCTTGCCGCCATAGTACACAACCTCGTTCGGGTCATTCGGGTTAATGGAGCCATATACAAACTGGGTGCTATCCATTACAGTATAACTCTGCCCATTTGTAAACCCTGTTGGTTTGTATACATCATATAAAGTATCGCACTCACTGGGCGTTTTCTCTTTGGCACAGCCTGCAAACAGTAAAGCCATACATATGTAAATACATAATTTTTCCATTACTGCTTGTTCAGTTTTTTGGTAATGCTAAAATCTTCGCTGTATAAATGTACAAAATACAAGCCTGATGATAGGTCGTTAACATTTATTTCGCGGCTGTATATACCTTTCCCCTGTTCGCCATTATATATATTACGTATTATCTTACCGTTTATATCATGCAAATCGATTCTCAATGTATATGCATCATCGGGTAATACGTATCTTAAGAAAGCCTTATCATTTGTAGGGTTAGGTGTGAGGCGTACACTAATTTTATCTTCAGGAAGTTTCTCAATATCAGTAGCTGTCAAATTTTCTAGTAACAGGGTATAAGTACAGGTAGCATCATTTATAGTTGATGGATACCAAACTGGCGTTGACAAAGCATGCCAACTTCCATCATAATATTCTATTACCTCATATACGTGTGTTCTGAATGTAGCGGCACTTGAACTTATATTGCCTAACCCCATTGGCGCAAGAATGAAGCGGGGCTTGCGCGGTGGCTTCTTGTGCCGGCAGTTTATGGATAATGTAGCTTAAGCAGTCCTTTGTTCTCTGCATATCCATCGGCACTACTGTAAATCCAATCCTCTGCTCGGTTTACAAACCCTGCAACAACAGGGTTCATGTGTATGTAATCTAGGCATTTAATAAACATACTATGGTTCTTTATTTCTAACGGCTGGTTGTGCTGTTGCCAAAACTGAAAATTAGTATTGTTACTGTTTTGTTTTCCGACCTGCTTCATCATTTCCAACATCCATTCCCTCCGGCTTTCCTGCATATTATCCGCAATGGCTTTTTTTAACTGTGCCGAAGTATGCTTTTTCATGTCCCGCACAATGTTTTCCATAGGCATGCCGCTGGTTCCTATTATCATATGCGCATGGCTTGTCATTAAGCACCATGCATAAATCTCCAAACCCTTGTTGTCCTGGCAGTACCTTGCGCTGTCTATCCATACCTTTCTATAATCTTCCCTTATAAATACGTCAATCCAACTAACTACAGCATAAGAAATGAAATACATTTTATGTTGGTCGTGAAATTTATACTTACGGCTCATTCTGCCAATGGCACAAGAAGCCACCGCGCAAGCCCACGCTTCATTCTTGCGCCAAAATACCATGGTATTTCCGAGTTGCCTCGCTGAAAAAGCGGGGACACCCCGAACAAAGTAGCCGCCTAGTACTCCCGTATTTTTCAGGGCAAGGGATAGCAGCGGCAGCCCCGAGCGCAGCGAGGGCTATAGCGCATAGCCCGGCCATGCATGCGCAGTTGCATGGTGCCCCATAATGTATTTAGCCAGTACCTACTATTTGCCCCTAGGCACTCTTTTTTAATGCTACCTTTAACACAAACCCACCGCATGAAAAACTACAGCCTTACCCTTACCCTGCTATTGGCATTTGTAGCAGCATATTGCCAACAAGCGCCTGTAATAACCGATACTACGCATATAGCTGAGCCAATGCTGCTGGATACTACGCCCCTACCGCCCAACCCTACAGCCATAGATACACCAAGCATACAGCTACAGCCCACCACCGTAGATACTGCCATAGCTGTGCCCAGCACCATATTAAAGGCCGAGGAACCCGACGAGCCAAAGCCAGTAGACTTAAAACTACAAAAGGGACACATAAACGTGCGCGCGGGTGGCTACTACCTAGCGGGTAGCCTGCCTGTAATGGGCATAGGGGCGGTACTTACCGCACTATCGTACACCATAAAAGTGAAGGAGCCGCAAAGCATGCGCGCAGCGGGCTATGCCTTTATAGGCATAGGCGGTGTGTTTACCATTACGGGCTTGGGGCACATTATACATGGAAAGAAGCTGATACGAGAAGCGAAGAGGAACTAAAAGCCATACTACGCAGAGTACATAGGGGTTACACAGAGTTGAACAGAGTTGCTTAATGTTTTATTCTCTGCGCAGCTATATGTGCTGCATGAAAAAACTCATCCCTGTCGACATACGTCTCCCGATAGCTATCGGGACCTTCTCTTTAAAAAGAGAAGGGAGAACTAGTCATTACCCGTAAATAATTTTGAATAAAATACTACACTAATTCCCCCTCTCTTTTCAAAGAGAGGGGCTAGGGGTGAGTTCTGTACTTATCTGTGAAATCATCTATCATCTGTGTAATCCCCATAAATAATAAAGGGCTGCCCGGTTAACGGCAGCCCTCGTGTTTAAGGCAGGGGGAATGGTTATCCTAAATAATCTTTCAGCAGCTTGCAGCGGCTGGTAGTTTTTAATCGTAGCAGGGCTTTGTCTTTTATCTGCCTTACGCGCTCGCGGGTAAGGTCGAAACGGCCGCCGATGTCCTCTAGGCTCATGGGGTGTTCCAAGCCTATACCGAAGTATAGCTTTACTACCTCGGCCTGGCGCTGCGTAAGCGTGCTTAGCGAGCGGTCTATTTCGTGGTGCAGGCTTTCGTTGTAGCTTACTTGCCTATCGGCCATGTCGGCGTTTACGTTCTCTAGCACATCTAGCAGCGAGTTGCTCTCACCTACTTGGAACGGCGCATCCATACTTACGTGGCGGCCTGCTACACCTAGGGTAGTTTTCACTTCCTCTATATCTACCTCCAGCATATTGGCCAGCTCTTCGGGGCTTGGCTCGCGCTCAAACTCCTGCTCAAGTGTGGCAAAGGCGCGGTTTATTTTGTTCAATGAACCTACCTTGTTCAATGGCAGGCGCACTATACGGCTTTGCTCGGCAAGTGCCTGTAGTATGCTTTGGCGGATCCACCAC
>JAFDYM010000101.1 GCA_018267435.1 Bacteroidota bacterium
CATGCTGTAGCATTTAGAAAGTGCTGTGCCCCCCTTAAATACAGTATCGTTGCCTGCTTCACTATTAAAAATAGTATACAAAGCGTACGTTACCCAATAGTCTTTTTCGATGTAAATGACAGGGATCTGCATTTGGTCGGCAGTAAACTGCACCGCCTGCCTAAAAAGTGTTTTGTTTTCATGTAGCTTCATACGATATTCCATTTACTGGCAGTGCTTAAAATCTGATTCGTGCCAGGCAATTTGTATTTGCTAATTTGATTTAATGTTTTATATAGCGTTGTTGAAAGTGTTTGTTCGTTTAGCTCATCCAACAGCGCTCCCAAAAGGGCCCGGGTTGCCGGGGGGTATTTTAATGCCAAGCGTGTTATGGTACTTTTATCGGTGGCTGGCAATTTTTTAATAATATCTAATAAACGCTTGCAACTTGTTTCTATGTTGGCATCGGGTATTTTTTTGATATAACGTATGGCATCCAGTATTTGCAGTAAGGGAATATTCTCTTTGGTTATTGTATTTTTTTGCCTAATAAATGCAATGGTGTAGCGTTCTCGTTTAAAATTTGGGCGAATTTGGTTTTTACCAATTTGTATAGTATTGCTAACCTGTGTGGTTAAACCCAATTGATTGTAGATGCTGTAGCCGGTGAGGTAACCAATTACCTTACCATTCTCTTCCAGAAGGTCTTTTACTATCTGTGCCTGAGTGGGCTGCAGTTTACCAAAAGGGGTGTTTTCAGGTTTGTAGTATTTACCTTTGGCAAGCTTTACTATTTTACCTGCTTTGGCCATGCGGTTTAGCGCCTTTATAACCCCCTCTTTGCTGTTCACCACAGTAACAAAATCAGTATAGGTGAACACATAGCCTTTTGCAAATCTACCTATAGTGCCCGCTATGTAATCAGATATTTTCACTGGTTTATATTTAGCTGCAATATAGCACCTTTGTCCAGTTTATTATAAAATAAACTGGACCGTTTTGGAAATCCGCGCAATATGCGGTACTTTTGCTAAGCAAAAGTACCGCATATTGCGCGCGTAAAAGCCACCAGTGAGCACTAAACCATATTGGTGAACACCATTTTATTCCCACCTATACCGTCGTAAATACTTAATAATGTGTAGATTTTGGTATGTTAGGATGGGCCGGGCTTGTCCAGTTTTTTCATAAAAAAACTGGACAGTTTGGAGTTTTAATGAAGTGTGCTTATCTTCGCAAAAGCTTTTGCGAAGATAAGCACACTATAGTATACAGCTTAAGCCGGCTACAATAAACCTTCATCCCGCTCCCATCAAAGCCTATTACACTCGATAAATTCATTTTAGAACTATTGACCAGCTACTCTGCTATTGTTTCTACTTGTTTTAACTTTTCTGCAGCAGGAACTCTTTGTTCAACCTTTTTAATACACTTGGGAACAATATGTTTCAGGTGCTACTATAATACTTCAAATTGACTTTTACTTCCCTATACAAAACTTACTAAAAATATTCCCCAGTATCTCGTCGTTGGTTACTTCGCCGCTTATTTCGCCTAGGTGGTGCAGGGCGCGCTTTAGTTCTAGGCTTATCAGTTCGCCGGTTATGTGGTTGCCTATACCCAGCTTTATTTCAAGTAGGATTTCATCGGCTCGGATGAGCGCCTCGTAGTGGCGCATGTTGGCTACTATGGTGTTCTCGCTGCCCAGACTTTGGTTGAGAGTGGCTAGCTTGTACAGCCTGTCTTTAAGTATATCTATGTGCTTGTTGGCATTGGCCGATATAAACAGTAGGTGCTCGTGCAGTTTGGCGGCGTTGGTTACGGGGTTGTTCTTTAGCACGTACAGAAAGGCAGCCGTGTCCTCCCAATGCGCGCTGTCTATTTTGTTGCCTATTATCAAGCCATTGAAGTCGGTTAGCGCCAGCTCCATTACATCTGCCAATAGCTGCTCGGGCGTGGTGGTATTTACGTCGAACAGATAGATGTACACCGAGCTTTGCTTTAGCTTTTCCAGTGCTTTCTCTACACCTACTTTTTCTATTACATCTGTGGTTTGGCGCAGGCCCGCCGTATCTATAAACCTAAACTGTATGCCGTTTAGGTTCATCACTTCCTCTATGGTATCGCGCGTGGTGCCCGCTATGTCCGATACTATGGCGCGCTCCTCGTTCAGCAGCACGTTCAGCAGGGTGCTTTTACCCGCGTTCGGCTTGCCGATGATGACCGTATTTACGCCATTCTTTATTACATTACCCAAGCGGAACGACTCTATCAGCGGCCTCAAGGCATTCTGTATTTCGTCTATCAAGGCTATCAGTTGGTCGCGGTTGGCAAACTCCACATCCTCCTCGGCAAAGTCGAGCTCCAGTTCTATCAACGATGTAAAGTTGACCAAGCGCTGGCGCAACGCGGCTATCTGGTGGCTAAAGCCGCCACGCATTTGCTTTATGGCTAAGTCGTGCGATGCTGACGAGTTGCTGGCTATTAAGTCCGCCACTGCCTCGGCTTGCGATAAGTCGATGCGTCCGTGCATAAAGGCGCGCAATGTAAACTCGCCCGGCTTGGCCGAGCGTGCACCTTGCTGTATCAGCAGCCTTATTATCTGCTCGGCTATGTAGGGCGAGCCGTGGCAGCTTATCTCTACCACATCTTCGGTAGTAAAGCTCTTCGGTGCGCGGAACAGGCTCACCATCACTTCATCTATGGTTACATCACCTTCTATTATATGTCCGTAGTGGATGGTGTGGCTAGGCTGTGTAGTAAGGTTTTTACCCTTAAACACGCTATTGGTTATGCCTATGGCCTGCGGGCCCGATAGGCGGATAACGCCAATGGCGCCCACGCCCTGCGCAGTAGCCAATGCCACTATAGTATCATTATTTATCACGGTTTAAATTTAGGCAAATACAAGAAGATAACCACTAAGGCACGAAAGACCATTTAGCCACAGATTCACAGATTAAATACAAAATACAATTGTTTAAACACGGAGAAAAGCCGAGAGCATGGAGAGAAGAAGAAATACAAAGAATGTACAAGGGCTGACCGAAGTATATCACTTGTCCCATTTCCCTATTCACTTTTCTTATTATGCGCGGTACTGTTGCTCTATTCTCTTGCTGTTGGTTCCCACGGGCGACTTTCCTGTAGGACCTTGCTTAGGCCCATGAATTAATTCATGGGCTACACATAGGTTTCATTCCTCGTTTATGAGACCCGTATAAATTACCGGCTTGCCAATGCGCTAGGGTGGAATATCAATAGCCCACGATTTAAATCGTGGGCAAAGCTAATGCGCTAGGCTCCACAGCACGAACACGCGTGGCGCACGTGCGTATGCGCAAGGCTTTACAGTACGGTGACAAAAAGCTTTTTGTATTCTCTATGCCCTCGGCTTTTCTCCGTGTTTAAACAATTGTATTTGCAGTTCGTTTACCAATTATATCTTTGGCGTGCTGTGAAGATCGACATCCATACCCATATAATACCGGAGCACATGCCGCGCTGGGCCGATAAGTTTGGCTACGGCGGCTTTATACATTTGGAGCACCACAAGCCTTGTTGCGCCCGTATGATGAAGGATGACGAGTTCTTCCGCGAGATACAGGACAACTGCTGGGACCCCGTAAAGCGCATACACGAGTGCGACCACCACGGCGTAGGCGTACAGGTGCTAAGCACCATACCCGTTATGTTCAGCTACTGGGCCAAGCCGCAAGATGCACTGGATGTATCTATGTTCCTAAACGACCACATAGCCGAAATAGTAAAAAAATACCCCGATAGGTTTATAGGTCTAGGTACCATACCTATGCAAAGCGCTGAGCTAGCCGTAAAGGAAATGGAGCGCTGCAAAAAACTGGGTTTGGTGGGCATAGAGATAGGCAGCAACGTTAACGACATCAACCTGAACGAACCACAGTTCTTCCCTATATACGCCGCTGCGCAGGAGCTTGACATGGCCATCTTCGTCCACCCATGGAACATGATGGGCACTAAGCAAATGAGCAAGTACTGGCTGCCGTGGCTTGTGGGCATGCCCGCAGAAACCAACCGCGCTATATGCAGTATGATATTCGGTGGTGTGTTCGAAAAGTTTCCTAAAGTGCGTTTTGCTTTTGCGCACGGAGGCGGCTCCTTCCCTGCCAATGTAGGCCGTATAGATAGGGGCTTCGAGGTGCGCCCAGATTTGACGGCTATCGATAACCAAGTAAAGCCCAGCGATTATATCGGCCACTTTTATGTGGACTCGCTTATACACGACGAGCGCTTTTTGAAGTACGTAATAGACCTAATAGGCGAAGACAAAATATGCCTAGGTAGCGATTATCCTTTTCCACTAGGAGAAGATATACCCGGGCAAGAAATTCAGCACATGCTGCTACCTAAACCTATCGAGGATAAACTGCTATATCAAAACGCATTGAACTGGTTGAAGCTAGATAAGAGTACGTTCTTGAAATAGTCAGCATTGTTTGTTTGCATCTGTGCAATCAAATCAATCTGTGGAATCATATATAATAACCCGTGCAATCAATAACAATATGGTTTTTGAATCTTCTCTCGCCTTTGCTAAAAAACTTGACCGCGAAGACCCTTTGAAGGGCTACCGCAAACTGTTCCATATACCAAAGTTTAAAGGTAAAGATGCCATCTACCTTTGCGGCAACTCGCTGGGCTTGCAGCCAAAAAGCGTAGAGAAGCATATAAAGATTGAACTGGAGGATTGGCAACGCCTAGGCGTAGAGGGCCACCTGCATGGCCGCTGGCCTTGGCTATACTACCACCACTTTTTTAGCAAAAGCATAGCTAAGTTGGTTGGTGCTAAAGAAGAAGAAGTAGTAGTAATGAACCAATTGACGGTTAACCTTAACCTGCTGTTGATTTCCTTCTACCGCCCGCAAGGCAAGCGCAATAAAATACTGGTAGAAGCCAACGAGTTCCCTAGCGACTACTACGCCATAGAGCAGCAGATAAAGTTGCACGGCCTTAACCCTAAGGACTGCATAATAGAAGTACTACCGCGCCAAGGCGAAGTAACCCTGCGTACAGAAGATATTATTGCGGCAATAGAGCAACACAAAGATGAACTGGCTTTAGTTATGTTCAGCGCGGTTAACTACTACACGGGTCAATTCTTCGAGGTGAAGAAAATAGCCGAGGCTGCGCAGAAACATAACATCACCTTCGGTGTTGACCTAGCCCATGCCATAGGCAATGTAGAACTAAAACTAAGCGCATGGGGTGTCGACGTTGCCACATGGGGCAGCGACAAGTACCTTAA
>JAFDYM010000102.1 GCA_018267435.1 Bacteroidota bacterium
ACTTGCCATCTAAATCCAACGTAGGGTTAAACTCTATTTGTGCCTTGTTGTTTTTGCTGGTTAAGTTGTTGCTATCTGCCGGGTAAAATCTAGTTGTTACACCATCGTAAGCTACGCGCCTAGGAGTAGGGTCGTTAGGGTATTTTAAATACAAGTTTATCAATGCCGTATCGTTCAAGGCAAGGTATGGGTTCTCATCCTTAAGCGTTACTAGTATGTTTGGCTTGCTGCTTACTATATCACCATTAAATATATGTTGTCCATCAAAGGTTACATCTAGCAATGGGTTAACATTATCGCCTATCGTTTTAAAGTCAAGCTCGGCATAGTTATTAAAGTGGAACTGCTCTAGCTGATCATCGTTAGGGTTCGCCTCAATAAATATTTTGTTCAAGCCATTGTAGTTGCTACTATTTACAGGTTGGTTAAGTGTAAGGTGCAATATATCCATGGCACGCAGCGAATCGAAACGCACATCGTATTCATAGTTGGTAAGCTGTGCATCGCGTACCCTAAAGTGGGTAAGCATACTATCCATATCTATGTCGGTTACGTTCTCTAGGCCTATCTCTAAGTTTAGGTTGCCACCTAGTGCTAGCGAGTCGGTAAACACAAAGTGCGCTGCAGGGTTCATGGCAGCCTCGGGTGCTTTCTTATATAGTACACGCCAGTACTTCATTTGTGTAGGCGTGCGCAGTACTGCATCGGTAGTGCGTAGCCTAAGGCGGATGAATGGATAGGTAGCCGCGCTTATGTTCTGTATAAAGTTATTAGGCTGCGTAGTGGTAAGCAGCACACTTTCCTGCCCGTTTGTGTTAATACCTATAATGTCTACGCTGTCCTTATCCTGGCTTGGTGTTTCTACGCTAAAGTTGCTCCAGTGCATGCTGCCCCACTCAAATGCTGGGCCTATTGGGGGCGAGGTAAAGCTGCCGCTGGTCCAAGCGCCGGTAAAGGTAGCTGATGCATTTAGCGCATTGTTACCTGTGCTTTGTGCAAACTGCGATGTAAAAGAAGGGGTGTTCTTTTGGTTAAAGAACATGAAGTAACCCGAGCTAATATTCTGGGCATCCATACCTATTTCCACCAAGGCATCCTTTAACGTAGCATCCCAGTTATAGTTAGGCGAGTTTTCCGAGTATACCAATACATAATGCCCCGTGGGTATCGAGTCGATAAAGTTGCTGATAACTTGGCTCCAGGTTATACCTAACGTTGGGTGTGTGCCTTGCGTGCTAAAGTCGAAACCGTACTGTATGGCAGCATGGTTTTGGCCTGCACATTGGTAGTTGCCGAACCTATCGCCAAAGTTATCGCCATTGGTATTGGTGCTGCCCCAGACCAAGCCCGTAACATTGTCTATTACAGCAAATGTTAGTGCTGCACCATTTGCAAAAAGGCCACAACCACCCATGCGGTAGCGGTGCATGTTTACGTTGTTATAATCCCAACCAAGTATTGTTGGATCGATAGCGCCATTACCAGATATTTGACCAGTGGTAACCTTCACTTCATTGGTAGTAGGAGGGAATTTGAACACGCGCGTGTTACTATCTACACTCATTAGCTGGTAGCTATCTTTCAGCCATTGGTACACATGGCTTTGGTTCCAGCCTGGGTATTCGTTGGCTAGGTATATAAATGAGCTGTAGCGCCATTTAGAATTGGCACCGCTATCGATAGCTACGCGCCAATAATATACAGTACTATCTTTGTAAGTAATAGAAGGTGTGAAATGTAATACACCGCCCACTTGACTTATAGTAGCTTCTTCATGGTAGGGCGTAGCTGAGTTGAAAAACTCCGAAGTATCTATTTGAAACTTGTATGCACGGTAAGGCGCAAATGGGTTAACGGTACTTGCTTTAAGCGTAATGCCTTGCTGTGGAACTATGGCAAATTCGTAAGGGTAAATAGGTACAACGTCATCGCTTTGTATGTACATAGATATGTACTGTATTTGGCTACCGTTGTTGCCTTCTGCCATTTCGGCTATTTCAAAGCTGTCATCAACATAAGGCATAAACTGGTTTTCGCCATAGCCCACATTATCTATACGTGTAGGTATGCGGAATGCAACAGTATCGCGGTAGTAAGGTGCTTTTATACGCTGTATATAAGTGTAATTTGCTGCGGCATTGTTGTTTGCAGCATCAAACACTCTACGGGTAAGGCGCACATCTATCGAGTCGTTTATAGCCTTCCCTAAGTTGGTTACTATAAGGTTTGCAGTAAATGTATCTACACCCGGCGTTACGGTACCTGGGTTGAAAAACAGTGAAGTCTCATCAATAGCATAATCTGGCTGCGGGTACTGGTTTACTTTTATACCAGGGTCGCCGTGTAGGGTCATTTCATACGATACCATTAGGTTCGTGTTATCGGTGGTACTGGTGTATACATCGCGCAGACCGTAGCGAATGTAGTTGCCTAAGCTATTGATATATTGCTTGTACGAGAAGTTCCTGTACAGGTTATCGCTAAAATACCTTAGGCCACTAGGTAGCGATAAACTACTGGTAGCTATAAATGCCACCGAACCCTTTTGGTCGGCAAATACAAAGCGCTCGCTGTAGCCTACGGTGGCGTCATGTATCAAACCTGAGAAACAGCCATTTGATAAGATGATAGGATACTTGCCTGCGTTTGTATAGTTCTCTGGTTCATCTATACTAAAGTCGAAAGCGCCTGTAGCCGAGTGGCCAAAGAAGGTTAGCCATGACACGCCATCGTTTATTTTGCCTTTGATTACCTGGCTCATCGACTCATCAATAGGGCCGCTGGCGCTGTTGCGCGAGAAGGATGTAACGTTAGCGCCCCATAAAGTATCCTTTACTATGTTGGCAAAGCCGTTGTTGTAGTTTTTAAAGTTGCTTTGTTCCTGTGTAGTAGTACCACCGCTAAAGTGCAGCACTTGCTTTTGCCATATTTTGTTAGGTATATCTTGGCTATTGCTGTAGGTGGTTTGTTCTACTTCATACTCTTGTACCTTCTTTAGGTAATCCCTTATTTGGGTACTGTTTTCAGCAGCTATGCGGCCTATGGCTACCAATAGCGTATCGCTGGCGCGGGTAGCGGCTAATAGGTTATCGCTACCGGGGTAGCCAAAGGTAGGTATAAGGCACTGGTTAGTGTTGTTGGTATTGTTGCGCATTACATTATACTCGCGGCCCTTACCCATTAGCAACACGTGGGTAGGTTGTATGCTCCATTGCTCGGTAGCATAGCGTATAAAGTTGCGTATAGCTAATGGAGACTTGCGTACACCATAGGCAAACTGCTCGTATAGTTGGTCTATATCATAAAGTTCGGCGCTGCTAAAGTTATGGCTGGCGCGGTACGCCCGGTATTCGTTTACCGCACCATCGCTGTTTAGCGCACTGTTATATATAATGGCATATTGCGCAGGCTTTATAGAGTAGTCTATAAAGGTAAAAGGCACTATACGGTTAATGTCGGTTATTTCTTCGGTATATGACGTGGCATGGCCGCTTACCAAGTAAAATTCCCTTTCTACAGCTGAAGATGGTATGGCAAACCGCAGTGTAGTGCTGCCCGCAGGCTGTGTACTGCGTATAAGGGCACCTGTAGTTATATCAAGCAAATATGGTTGTAAGCCGTTATCGTTAAAACCTGTAACTTCTATGTATTTGCGCACCCCAGGTTTAAGGGTAAAG
>JAFDYM010000103.1 GCA_018267435.1 Bacteroidota bacterium
CCCGAAAGGTAGATTGCCTTCATACCGGCAGTTACTTCCTGTATAGCTTGGTTACCAGTCAAGGCACCTAAACCTGCTACCCAGCTATCGCTATGTAACCTGTTCCAAAGTTTTTCGGCACCGTTCTTAGCCAAAGTATATTCTACTTTAACCGAACCACTGATGTTGATTACCTCTTCAGCAGTGTACGGACGGGTTACACCTTTCCACCTTGGGTTTGTTTCCCAATCGGTACGAAGCGCTAGCGCTCTTTCTTGTTTTGTTGCCATTGGCGTATCGAGTTTTTGTTAGTTTGAAAATTGAATATTAAGTGTGTTCTATTAATCTATTTCGTTGTAAGCAGGCAAGGTCAAAAACTCCTTATAGTCGCCCACTTGTACCAGGTCGTCGAACATGGCTATTGCCTTCTTCATGGTTTCGGTATTGTAAGCCGCTTCGCCTACGTAGGCCTTCACGTTTTCTAGTTCGCTTGGTAGTAGTTCTTTAAATAGTTCGTACGTTACGGTGCGTCCATCTTCAAGTTTACAGGCATCTTTTATCCATTGCCATACTTGGGTACGGCTTATTTCGGCAGTTGCAGCATCTTCCATTAGGTTATGTATAGCTGCAGCACCTACGCCACGTAGCCAGCTTTCTATATATAGTATACCTACGTTTATGTTCATGCGCAAACCTGCTTCGGTTATAGTACCTGCCGGTGCTGTCAACAAGTCCTTCTGCGTGTACACTTCGCCCTCGCGGGTTTTAGCATAGTTGTTGGCAGTAGGCATATACTCGTTGAATATGTCCATTGCTATTTTAACCAAGCCTGGGTGTGCTACCCAAGTACCATCGTGGCCATTGGTTACTTCGCGTATCTTATCTTGCTTTATCTTCTCAAGCACGGCGTTGTTGGCAGCCTCATCATTCTTAATAGGAATGAAGGCGCTCATACCGCCCATAGCGTGTACTTTACGCTTGTGGCAAGTTTGTATTACTAACTTGCTGTAACTTTCCATAAACGGAACAGCCATGGTAACCTGTCCGCGGTCTGGCAATATAAAGCCAGCATTGTTGCGTAGCTTTTTGATGTATGAGAATATATAATCCCACCTGCCGCAGTTCAAACCTGCCATGTGCTCGCGTAGTTCATATATAAACTCGTGTAGCTCGAAAGTAGCGGTAATAGTTTCTATCAAGCAAGTAGCTTTGATAGTACCTTGTGGTATGCCCAGTTCGTTTTGCGCTAGTACAAACACATCGTTCCAAAGGCGCGCCTCTAGGTGGCTTTCCATTTTAGGCAGGTAGAAGTAAGGGCCTGTGCCGTTAGCCAATAGCTGCTTTACGTTGTGGAAGAAGTACAAACCGAAGTCGAACAATGAACCGCTCATTTCTTCGCCGTCTACTTTCACGTGCTTCTCTGGCAAGTGCCAGCCGCGTGGGCGAACTAATAGCGTAGCTATCTGTTCGTTCAGCTTATAGCTTTTACCGTTATCTGGGTTCTCGTAGCTTATAGTTTTGTTGATGGCATCGCGCAGGTTTATTTGACCTTCGATGTTGTTGCTCCAAGTAGGCGAGTTCGAATCTTCAAAATCCGCCATAAACATCTTGGCACCGCTGTTCAATGCGTTGATGATCATTTTGCGGTCAACCGGGCCGGTTATCTCTACTCTCCTATCTTGCAAGTCGGCAGGTATTGGGGCAGCCGTCCAGTCGCCTTCGCGTATTTCTTTAGTTTCAGGTAGAAAATCAGGAAGGTTGCCAGCGTCTATACTCTTTTGGCGCTCTACACGGGCAGCCAATAGGTTCAAACGTGTTTTATTAAAGTGGCGTTGAAGTTTTACTACGAAGGCAAGCGCTTCGGGAGTTAGGATAGTACCGTAAGCTTCGGTTACTACTGCGTTTATTTCTAAACCGTTTATTGTGCTGGTAGTTGACATTCTTCGTTTTTTCAGGTTAAACTCAATTTACAAATACCTTTTTGAAAAATCTGCGATGAACTGCTTGATTTAGGCTCAGTAAATTTTTCGCTGCAAATATGGAAAGTCCTTTTGAAATAAGCAAGCGAAAATTCGCTGAATTAAAAAATTCGCTTTTTTTGTTTGTTTCCGCTTTTTATATCTTTGTTCGCTGAAACGAGAAAATTCGCTGATTGCGAATTATCGTTTTCCGACAAAAAATCGCTAGCAAAGAATGGAAACAACTACGGAAGAAAACATTCGAATTATATTCGGATTGAAGTTAAAAAAGCTAAGAACCGACAAAAAACTAAGCCTTCAGGAGCTATCTGCCAAAAGTGGCGTTTCGGTTTCATACCTTAATGAAATAGAAAACGGCAAGAAATACCCCAAGCCCGACAAGATAAACGAGCTTGCGAAAGCCCTTGAAACCACCTACGACCAACTGGTTTCGCTAAAAATAAACAAGAACCTTACCCCTGTGGTGCAGGTTTTGAACCTAAAAATCATCAACGATTTCCTTTTCGAAACCTTCGGGGTGGATAAAAGTTTGCTGATGAGCATGATGGCCAGCGCGCCTACCAAGTTGAGCGCGCTTATCAATTCGGTGTTCGAAATAGCCCGCAACTACAACCTGCAAGAAGAGCACTTCTACTTTAGCTGCCTACGTAGCTACCAAGAAATGAACGACAACTACTTCGAAGATATAGAGCAAGCAGTTGAGAATTTCCGTGCCGAAGTGGGCATTACTGCCGATAAGCAATTGGGCTCGCATGAATATGCCGAGATACTAAAGAACAAATTCAACTACCGCGTAGAGGAAACCGACTTTATAGAATACCCTAAGTTGCGTGGTTTCCGCTCGGTGTATGTAAAAG
>JAFDYM010000104.1 GCA_018267435.1 Bacteroidota bacterium
CCTTCTGAATAAATACGTGCGCAAGAGTACAGCTCATAAACACTGGAAGAAGCTCTATCGCTAGAATATACTACAGCATCGTTTTTCCGTATAATGACGTTACTTGCATTTATATACATTGATATTTTATCGCTTGCGTTTACAGATACCAGGTTCGTCATACTGGTACCATGCGAGGACACATAATGCAGCATTCCCGATCTAATTTTTATGAAATAATATTCACTAGCCAAATGTTCGGGCTCCAAAAATGTAGGAACTGAATCTGAAACAACCGTATCACCTAGATTCCTATAACCGAAGTCAAAATCTCCTTCACTAACAACAAAATCAAAAAATGGTGTACCAACTGCATTGCTTGAAAGCGATGAGATACATACATTGTTCGTCCAGCTATCTGTTCCTACTTTTGTAATAGTACCAAGTTCATTCACCAATGTAGATGTATACATAAACTTAGAGACCTCACCTATAATGTAGGCACTTGTAAGCTGTCTATTCATAGCATCAGTAACAGTAACAGAATAACTTCCTGCTAATAAACCTTGCCTATTCGAGTTTGCAAATACACCTTTCTTAAAACGTTCCTTTAACCCAGTTGTAGGCAAGCCCATATACGAGTGTATTGCTATTAGGCTATCAAGTTCATCATCAATTACACTATCTTCTGGAACTACAATATCAGACCACACATATGCATACGGAGGTGTACCTCCTTCAACATCCAAGTATATAGAACCTTTATGCTTAGAACTAACATTTAATATCTTCGCTTTAACCAATAACTCATCTGCATAAGTGTTACAGAAACTAGAAACGAGACTTCTTACCTTCGACTTATCGTTATTCAAATAAACCACTGGCTTGAATGTATTTGGGTATTCATACTCCGACTCTAAAACAACTATACCGTTAACAGTAATTTCTATCTCGTCATCTGCTATCTTAGTAATCCTTATTTCATTCTCAACAGCTTGATTATAGCGGCCTAGGTACATATTCTCATTTTCTGGATCCGTGTCGGAGCTATAGATATGTCCGTCATTTATCAATATTCCCAGTCCAACCATATTCTCATCAAAAGTCATATCATTAACCAAACCAAAATATCCTTCAAATGGCACACCTGCATCCACTTTAAACTCCATCCACCCACTTTCACCTACAATTGGATATAATGTGCTTGCGCCTACTGCGTACGCACTTCCTGCAAATGGCAGCGTTGGAGACAAAGAGTTAGTTCCATCCACAGTAACTCCAACCAATGAACCCCATGTAGCACCATATCCCATTGTTATGTTTGCTACAGCACTATCTCCAATCGAGTCCGTTACTGTAACCATATAACTACCAATTGTCAGGCTATCGTTTACATCTGTAGTGTCGCCAGTGTTCCAATGATACCTGTATGGGGGTATTCCTCCGATAACTTGTGCAGTTATTGAGCCAGTATTTGTAGCGCCGCAAGCTATTGGGGTTACAACTGGCTTCACTGAAAGCTTTCTGCCAAAATCGCACGTTACTCGCTGCACCTTGTCGCCGGGTAAACCGGGAATAACTACAGGGGACAAATAACCTGTTGTGGCTCTGTTAATAATGATGCTTGAAAGATTATTCTTAGTTATCGTAAAATCTGTAGGTGTCTTATATACCAGTATATTTACTGGTAGGTTCTCGCGGAGCTTCCCAAAGAAGGCTGGGTCGCCATTTTCGTCAAGTATATACAAGTCCCCATCTATCAAGCCTACTACCGCCAAAGCCCCATCCTGGCTTCCAGACAAGTCAGCACTTTCTGATAGTCCTACTGCACCTACAAAGTCACCCGCTTTTTCAAAATCAAAACTAACGGTACCACTAGCGGAAGGCTTTATAGCATTTCTTGCAATGGCAAAGCTTACAATGGTACTATCAAAGTCAACGGTATCTCCCTCATACACCACGCCATTACCTACTTCTGCCATCCCTGACAACACGTCCCAATCAGTATACCTACCCAAGAAGGTACTTACCACCTGGGTTGCTCCCGATTGGTCCTGTACGGTCAAGCTATAATTCCCAATAGGTACATTTGCCAAATTGGCAGAGCTTGAACTGTTGGACCACGCATAAGTATATGGTGGATAGCCGCCCTTTACTTGGGAATATATACTACCTGTAGTGCCGTCTTTGGCAGCAGGCGATAACTGTACATCTGCATGCATTCCGCCACAGCCAAAGCTTGAGCTAATCGATGAGATCTTTGCGCCGTTTAGACCAAATATAATAGTAGGGCTCCATGCCTGGGTGCGCGTATAGTTAACAGATATCTTCCTGCCCGGTGCAAGCCCAAGAAGATCCTTATAGATAACATCAATGTTGCTACCATTGAATTCGATCCTGAACCTGTAGCCTGCCGCTTGTTTGTACGGAGCCATGATCGTATTTCCGGAAATCATGCTACCTCTGACGATGATATAACCGTTGACGATGTTTATGCCTATCCCCTCAGTCGTTTCATCATAATGCTTGTTGGCATTCATGGCCATGGCGCCATTGTAAACCGTGTTCTGCGGAATTTCAAACTCTACCCAACCGTCTTCACCTGGTGCCAACGAATTCAGTGCATATGCATAGCTGTCAAAGCTTTCTGTGCTATTGTTGCCTGTAGAAATAAGCATGCCCAAGGTATCGCCTACATTGAACGTAGTATCCCAATCCATCCCGTATCCAATGTAAATACTGTCTACTATGGTATCGAGTTGTGCATCCCATATCTGTACGCTGTATAAACCTACATCCAAACTATCTGGTGTAGAGGTAGTATCCCCGTTAGACCAGTTGAAATGGTAAGGAGGCTGGCCACCCCTCACATCTAGTGCAATGGACCCCTTTGTATTTCCCTCGCAGCTTGAAGGCCGTGCAGTTGCAATCGTCTGTAGCGGCACACCCACGTTTGCAGTTACCCTAGTTATCTTGTCACCTGCAAATACAGGCGATATGATAGGACGGAACGTTAGCGGGTCTGTATATTCCCTGCTAATGCCACCAACATCGTTTTTTACTATCTCTACAAAGGTTCCGGTTTTCTTGATCTTGATGTTCATCGGCATCTGCTCCGTAAACGAACCGAAATATTGAATCTGCCCTTCTTCGTCCACA
>JAFDYM010000105.1 GCA_018267435.1 Bacteroidota bacterium
AAAACTACCGGCTATAACAATTACACTAGCTCGCAAGCAGTGAGTATGGATGTGGTATCCTCAAAATCATTAACCACTCAAAACATCACCAACCTTATGTCTCTTGAGCAAGCTATAAGCCGCGTGCCTGGTGTAACCATGCAGCCCGGTGTGGTTACTTACTATGTAGATGGCGTGAGGATATTAGGCGACCCAACTATGGCGCTTGACCTAATGATGGAAATGCGCGTGTACAACGGCGGCGTGCCTGCGCGCTACAGTGGCGCTACGGGTAGTGTAATAGATATAACTACCATGCAGGCACCTGACTTGCTGTACTATACTTACCGCGGTACCGAGGTGCGAGTGCTGAATGAGAATATAGGCCGCCGCTACTCATACGGCAGGCAATTCCCTCAAATTATACATTCGCCTGTTGGAACACCAGGTGCACTGTACGACAACCGCAAAACCATATACTGGAGCGGTGCGCTAAGGCTTGATGCAAAAGGCTCGGCTAATGTAGAACTCTATAATGGCGACGAGTTGACCACCTTCCGCATAACGGCTGAAGGCATAGCCGATAATGGCCTAGTAGGCCGCAGCGAAAAGACCTATGCAGTGCAAGCCGCTTTAACCATAGAGGCCAAGCTGCCCTTGCAGGCTTTAACAGGCGATGTGTTGGATATACCTGTAAGCATAACAAACAATACCGATGCCCCTATGCAGGTTGCCCTTCAGTATAATATTCCTAGTGGGTTCTCTATAACAGGTGCTATGCCTGCTAATGTGGAAGTAGCTGCCAATAGCTTTGCCGTGCTAAACCTACAAGCCAAGGTGGGCATGTATAACGGTATGCGCAACATAGGCATACAAGCCACCAGTGGCAGCTATAAGCAAACCTTGCTTAAGCAGGTAAACATAAAACCTATAGGCTACCCTACCGATGTTTCATGGTCGGGCAATTGCACTTCGCAAACCATTAACTTTAATATGGGCGATATAGTTGATAGCAGTATGACATCTAACTTTGGTATCTATCCTTCTTCTATCAGTTCGTTGCTTAACGGCACCAAGGGTATATTGCAAATGCCGCACGGCTGTTTCGAGCAGGTGTCGTCTTCTACATACCCTAACATAATGGCGCTGCAGTTGCTGCGCCAAACCAACCGCAACGATGAGTATGTAGAGCAGCAAGCACTTAGCTATATTAGTGATGGCTACCAAAGGTTAATGAAATACGAGGTAGTTGGTGGTGGTTTCGACCTATGGGGCCAAGGCGATGCCAACATACCTATGACGGCCTATGGCCTTATGGAGTTTGTAGATATGAAAAAGGTATACGGCGGTGTAGATGAAGCTATGCTGCAGCGCACCAAGGCACTGTTAATGGGCAGGCTGCGCGGCGACCACTTTGATGTGGGTACCAAGAACAGCTACTTCTACGGTGCCAGCAATGTAGAAACCGCCAATGCCTACATAGCATATGCCCTTACCGAAACTGGCGAGTACAACATTGATAAGGTAGTGAACAAGCTATACGATATATTGGCTAAAAGTAAAGATAGCTACCAGCTAGCCCTGCTTGCCAATACGCTAGCCAACATTGGCCACACCAATGAACTGCAGCAAATAAACAGCGCATTGGCTACCATGCAGAAGGAGGATGGAAGCTGGCCTACGCTCAACCCATCGGTTACGGGCAGCACGGGTTTAAACCTAAGCTTAGAGGCTACTGCCTTAGCCATACTGGCGCTAGATAAGGAGAAGGGCAAGTACAATGCGCAAATAAGCAAAGCCATAGAATACCTGCTTAGCAAACGTGGATATGGCGGCAGGTTCGGCAGCACACAGGCTACCATACTTTCGCTTAAGGCTATTATCAAGGCGCTGCACAGCGGCTCGGCATACGGCCAGCAGAACAATGTAACGGTATCAGTAAACGGCAACATGGTAAGCAACGGCATACTGAATGGCGATATGAAAGGCGACTACACGCTAAGCAATTTGCACACCTACTTTAAGCCCGGCAACAACACCATTGAGCTTGCGTTTGCCAAGCCCGATAAGGCTATGGCCTTTAGCTTTGGTGCAGCTTGGCAAAGCTATGTGCCCGCCAACAGCAATAAAGCTATGGTAGAACTTACTACGGCACTAAGCAGCAACACCGTACAAGTGGGCGACCCTATACGCTTGAGCATTAACTTTAAGAATAAAGAAAAAGTGCCCGTGCCTAACCCTGTGGCCATAGTAGAAATACCTAGCGGCCTTAGCCTACAGGCATGGCAGCTAAAGGAACTGAAGGAGAAAAAAGTGGTAGACTACTTTGAACTGTACGACAACTCGGTGGTGCTGTACTTTAGCGAGCTAAAGGCGAACGAAACGCGCTTGATACCGCTCGACCTTAAAACAGAAACGAAAGGCGAATACAGGGCAGCAGCCTCGGTGGGCTACCTATACTATACCGATGAACATAAACAC
Source organism: Bacteroidota bacterium (assembly GCA_018267435.1). Classification (GTDB taxonomy): domain Bacteria; phylum Bacteroidota; class Bacteroidia; order Chitinophagales; family LD1; genus Bog-950. The sequence continues at coordinate 2,461 of JAFDYM010000105.1, forward strand.
TGGAGCGAAGGCCCTAAAGTAACGGTAAAGTAAGGCAAACTTAGCCAGCTTGTTGTGCTTTGCGCCTAGCGCGCCACCATATAAAGCCTATACCTCCGATGATTAAGTAAGGGGTAAAGAACAAATACATCACGCCCTTGTTTATACCATCGGCTACCGAGCTACCCGCACCGCGGCTGGTTTCGGCGGTGGCTTGGCACATGGCGCACTGCGCGTTGGCATCTATGCTTAGCAATAGGCATAGGGCCACAATGGCTACCGAAAGGAGGATTGTTTTGTTCGCTTTCATAAGGGCAAATATACTTTAGCCTAGCTGTAGTAAGGCGATATTAACAAATACACTATTACGCCACTTACCGATACGTATAACCATATAGGGAAGGTATAGCGCGCCAGCTTTTTGTGCCTGCCATACTCGCCCGTTAGTCCCCTATAGGCAGTAAACAATATAAGTGGCATTATAACTGCAGCCAGTATAATGTGTGTAATAAGCAGTATGTAATAGAAAGGCCTTATTAAACCTTCACCACCAAACTTGGTTTCGCCTGCAAATAGGTGGTGTGCAATGTACGACAGCAAAAACAATACCGACATAACTATAGCGCCCAACATGGCATTTTTGTGCGCCACATAGTTGCGGTTCGATACAAACAACAATGCCAATATCAACAGGAAAGAAACTATAGTATTAACCCCTGCATTTATAGCAGCAAATATGTGTGGGTCGAAGCCAAGGTCAACCTGCAAAGTAAACTTGCTAAGGAATACTACCGCTGTAAATACCACCGCACTCACTACGCCTATAAACCAATAGGCGGCCTTATCATTCTTCTGTATTGTTGCTTTAAGCATATCCTTATCTATATGATTTTA
>JAFDYM010000106.1 GCA_018267435.1 Bacteroidota bacterium
AGCGCAACTGAAAGAGGAAGACAAAAGGCGCGTAACAGAAATACGCAACCGCCTGAAAAATAACCTGGATACCTTTATACAAAAAGACAAAATAGACCAGAACCGCTTTGAGCAGGAAGTGATTTATTACATTGAAAAACTGGATATAAACGAGGAATTGACTCGCTTAAAATCGCATTGCGATTATCTTCGCAATATATTGAACACGGAAGATGAGTTGAAGGGCCGCAAACTGAACTTTATAGCACAGGAAATGGGCCGCGAAATAAACACCGTAGGCAGCAAGGCCAACGATTCTACCATACAAAAAATAGTGGTAGGCATGAAGGACGAACTGGAAAAAGTAAAAGAACAAACAAGCAACATACTTTAAAATATTATGTCAGGACATTCATTTACACGCGTAAACATACCACCCCGTAAACTAGTAGTAATAACTGCACCAAGCGGCGCAGGCAAAAGCAGTATAGTGCGCAAGCTATTGAAGCAGCGCCAAGACTTGGCTTTTAGTACCTCGTGCACCACGCGCGATAAGCGCGAAGGCGAAGTACATGGCGACCACTACTACTTTATAAGCAACGATGAGTTTAAGCGCAAGGTAGCCGCCAACGAGTTTGTAGAGCACGAAGAGGTGTACCCAGGCAAATGGTATGGCACGCTGCGCAGCGAGGTAGAAAAGGTATGGAACAGCCGCAAAGTGGTATTGTTCGATATAGATGTGGAAGGTGCCTTGAACCTTAAAAAACAGTATGGCAACGACTGTTTGACCATATTTATAGCCCCGCCAAGCAAAGAAGCGCTTGAAAACAGGCTGAAAGGCAGGGCTAGCGAAAGTGCTAAAAGTTTGAAAGAACGTATTAAAAAGTCGGAATTGGAGTTGTCTTACGCCGATAAATTTGATAAAATTGTAGTAAACCGCGATTTCGATACGGCTTATATGCGCGTAAAGAACAACATTACAGCATTTTTAGCCCCGCAAACGCAACATATACATGCCTAGGTATGGAAACTTTAATAACACAAGGCGTTGAAATAAATGTAGAAACCTACTACCAGCAGGGCTATGCCCAGCAGGGTAACAACGAACATGTGTTTGCCTACCGTATTACTATTACAAACCATAACCCATTCATTATTCAGCTATTAAGCCGTAAGTGGAAGATAACCGATAGCAACCGTAGCATACGCTTGGTAGAAGGTGAGGGCGTAGTAGGCCGTCAACCGGTGCTGTACCCTAACGATAGCTACCAGTATATTTCTGGCGTAAATTTTGATACGCCTATAGGCAAAATGGAAGGCTCGTATACGTTCGAGAACAAAGGCAACGGCTCTTTTTTCGATGCGCTGGTGCCGGCATTTAAAATGGAAGCCCCTGTAGTGCTTAACTAAACGCTATTTTGTATATATTTACCGTTCTAAGAATTTAAAAAACAGAATAAAACCATAACCAAGATGAAAAAAGTACTTGTAGCTTGTGCACTTATGATGGCAATGATGGCATCTTACGCACAAAGTTCAGCCACACCTAGCCGCACACCTCCACAACCAGCTAAAGCAAAAACAGAGGTAGAAAGGAAACAAGCTGTAGAAGATATTATAACCAAGCTAGGTGCTAATGCTAGCCAAGCTACTACTATACGCAATGCCTACACCACTTTTACTACCGAAAGGAAGAAGTTGGAAGGCTTGAAAAAAACAGATTCAGCTGCCTACAAAGCTAAAACAAAGGCAATAGGCGAAGGCTTGGTTAAAGATATAAACGCGGTACTTACAGCTGAGCAACAAAAGAAATTTGCTGCTATAATAGCTGAGCGCAACAATAACTAACAAGCGCTTACTGCCATATTAAAAAAGCCCTATCGATTATCGGTAGGGCTTTTTTGTTTTAGTTCAACAGTTCGCGGTGCCTATCGTAGGGCATAAATACAAAGCTGTTGTTATCTTCTTCGGCTATAAACACGCACATAAACTCGTTAGGGTTGCGGTAAGCCTTTATAAAATCTGCTGCTTTGTCTCTAGCTACTAGGCCCTTGTTTACAAAGTCCTCTAGGTGGCTTACGTTAAAGTTCCAGCTTATGTCAAAGTCGTTGCGGTTAACTATGGGTAGCCCCATGTCTATATCCATTTCGCCGCGCATGCCTATAAAAATAGGGTACTTGCTTACGCCGCCCCTTATCATGCCCAGCGCTATCTGCTTTACATAATCGCGGCACACTTCTAGGTCGTTGTGCAATGATCGGTATAAGTCCTCGTCCAGATTCATAGTGCCAAACTGCATATTTTTTCTGAAAAATGAAATGCTATCAGTACTTAAGGTACTCGCGCACCTCTTGCAATGTTGTATAAATAAAAAAGCCTGCTAGTACCAGTACTGCCCATACAGCAAAGCTGTCTCGTTTGCCTACTACTTGCGCATTGTAGTTTTCAGTACGCAGGTACCATTGGTTGCCATCGCTAAGGCTATATACAGGTATGTCCTCGTAGTTAGTATGTTTCTGCCAAAAGGTTAGGGCTTCATCCTCCTTTATCTTTGTGTGGTAGTCAATATTGGTTACACCTAGCCATACCTTACCCCCTTTGCTTACGTTGGCTAAGTATGCCGATGCATCGGTAACTCGATAGGTATCATCTCCTATTACAAAATCGAATTGCGGCAGGCCTTTCAAGCGTATGTGTATAGACCTGTGCCGCTTGCGCTTTGTTATCTCGGGCTTATCGGCTACATAGCCGCTTATTGTAGTTAACTTTGCAGGGTCAATTTGTGTGTCTTCATTTCTATTTAGGTATAGGTGGAAGGCAAAATATAAGCAAGCTACAGCCGCCACTCCTAGTATAGGTATTATTACCAGCTTGCTACGCTTGTAGCGTTGCGCTAGGCGTTGCGGTTCGGGTTGGCCATACATGCAAAGTGCGGTGCGTATATCTTTGTAATTGCTGTACTTAAACGAGTATAGCCCATAGCTGGTAGTAGCAGTATATATGGTAAGCTGCCGATAGCTGAGGTTGCCGCGTTCATCATATTTTTGCTCATCGGTGTAGCCTGTTACCTGCGGCAGTAGAATTACCTTCTTTACATAGCCAAGCATCGACTTTACCACTAAGCGTTCTGGGTATATCAATAATGTATCGGCAAAAATAAACACATTTAACAATGCAAATGCAAAGCCAAAGAGCAGTATACCCATCGTCATACTATTGATATCGATATACTTAGGGGCAAGGGCATTTTGTACTTCTGTATAGCCAATCCACGTTATTAGCCCTACTATTACTAGTAAAGCAATGCGCCACTCTCCATATAATGCCTTCGACTTAATAATAGGTGCTTGCGTATGGCCGTGCATATTCCGCTATTTCAATTCCAACAGCGCTACGTTTTCTATATGCGTAGTGTTAGGGAACATATCTACGGGCTGCACCTTTACTACCTTATACTTCGCATCTAACAGTTGCAAGTCGCGGGCTTGGGTGGCAGGGTTGCAACTTACATACACTATACGCGGTGCGGCTAGTTCCAGCAGGGTGTTCACCACATCCTCGTGCATACCTGCACGCGGCGGGTCGGTTATTACCACGCTTGGCTTGCCGTTGGCAGCTATAAAGTCGGGGTTCAACACCATGCGCACATCGCCCGCATAAAAGCTGCAATTGGTAACGCCGTTCATGGTAGCGTTTTCCTTAGCATCGCGTATGGCATCTTCTATCTGCTCAATACCCGTTACGCTTTTGCAGGCATCGCTTACGTATATACCTATGCTGCCCACGCCGGTGTATAGGTCATACACTACATCGTCTGGCTTCAGTGCCGCAAACTCCTTCGTTATATCATACAATACCTTGGCCTGTGCCGAGTTAGTTTGAAAGAAACTCTTCGGACCTATCTTAAACTTATAGTTGCCCAACTGCTCGATGATATAGCCACGACCATGGTACACCTGTATATCCAAATCGTAGATAGTATCGTTGCGCTTAGGGTTGATAACATATTGCAACGATGTTATCTGCGGAAACTCTTGCAATAGAAAATCGAGGATGCCCTTCAAGTCATCGGGCCTATCTTCATATACACTTAGCAGTACCAATAGCTCGCCTGTGCTGGTGGTGCGTATCAGCAAGTTGCGCAGGTAGCCAAACTGCTTGTGCAGGTTAAAGAAAGGCAGGTTGTGCTTCAGCGCATAGTTGCGCACAGCAACGCGGATGTTGTTGCTAGGGTCGGCTTGCAGGTAGCAGCGCTCCACATCTATTACACCCCAAAAGTTGCCCGGCACATGAAAGCCCAAACCATTGCGGTGCTCGTATTCTGTACCTGCTTTTACATCCTCGTCGGTTAGCCAGCGCCTATCGGTAAAGGCAAACTCTAATTTATTGCGATAGTAGTAGTTATCGGTACAGCCTACGGTAGCCGGTATTTCGGGAAAGTCAATCTTACCAATTTTATTGAAGGCATCGTGCACTATATCGCGCTTAAAGATAAGCTGGTGCGGGTACTGTATGTGCTGCCACTTGCAGCCGCCGCAAGTGCCAAAGTGGCTACACACAGGCTGAGTGCGCATGCTCGATGCCTCTTGCAGCTCCACTATACTAGCCTCGCTGTAATTCTTCTTGCTGCGCTTTATGTTAACCTTTACCTTATCGCCGGGCACGCCGAAGGCCGTAAATATCACCTTGCCATCTTGCTTGGCTATGCCTAGTCCTTCGCTACTCATGGCGGTTATTTCTACCTCCGCCTGTTTCATTGGTTTCATGCCCCAAACATATAAAAAGCAGGTGGGATTGCTTACAGTAAATGACTAACTAAGCAATGCTAAACTAGACATTAGTATTACAGCCAAAGTATATAGGATTGCAGGGATGATTATAAACCAGAGCATAGCCTTTTTAGGGATAGCGCCAGTTGTAGCTATTACGCCTATATATGCTACGCGGAATGAGTATACAAGAGACGCACATATAAGAATGAATGCTATTACATCAAATATGCTGAAGTCGTCTGGCATATATGGCCTTTCGTTTCCAATGGTTAATATAACGGTGGCAATTAGCGCGCATACACTACTTACAAAAGATGAGTATACATATAGCTCTCTAGATTTGTATAAGTCGTCCGTTCCACCGGACCATTTAACTCGTAGGTTAAATATCCACCCACCTATATAATATAAGAAGATTGCGCCTATACCGCCCGCAATAAAAGCAATAACCCAGTATCCTAGCCATTCATTAATGGCGCCCGCACTGTCAATTTTTCCTTTCGTATCAAGCTGCATAAGCCTTCTATCAATCCTATCCATTGCACTTGATATGCCGATAATCAAAGCCAATACTGGAAAATAGCCTGGCCTTGTACCATAAGTAACATATCGTACAAAGAAAATTTTTGGATTAAAGAAAAGTCTTTTTAAAAATATTACTGCTTCGTTCATTTATAGATATAGTAAAGGTGTATTGAATTAACTTTTCTGCCTATTGTAGGATTTAGTTATATGACAAACATATAAAAAGCAGGTGAGATTACAGGGGCAGAATGGAGATGGGGTTCAATGTTTGAAAAACTGTTCCGCAACAACTATTATTGCATTTCAATATAATATCAACCGAATGAAAACACTTACACTATCAATACTAATAGCCGTGGCCAGTATAGCCAATGCGCAGGAATTTAAGTTTGCGCCAAAGTGGCAAGTGGGCGAGGAAGTAAAATTAGAGTACATCTATAGCAAAAATCATACTGATAAAGGCCAGCCTTTTCGCGACTCGATACATGCCAATATTACGCTAAAGCTTATTGCCGAAGACGCGGATTCATATATCTTTACTGGACAATTTATAAATATATATGTTGATGCCACAAAAGCTGGCATTAATATTCAAAAGCCTTTTGCGCCACATTTGGCAAAAATAGCCTTAGCCTCTCCAATTGTATACAACCTAAACAAAGAAAGTAGGGGATTGAAAATTGTAAACGAGGCGGAAATCGATTCTACTATAGAAGCTATAGCACGACCGCTAGATGCAAAGCGTCCCTCAAAAAATGAAGATTCATATTTAACTTCTGCCGAGCATGAGTTAAAGTTAGCGTATGATTTGCATATAGAACCTATAATAAAGCTATATTTTGATATATACACAGATAGAAACCTTGTACTAGATAAAAAGCTAAGCATTGCAGATGCCAACAAAGGCAAAAAGAGTTACGATGAACTTGCTTTAGGTTTTGGTACTGGCGATGGCTATGCCTTGCTAAGTAAAACTTCACCAATGTTTTACCAATATCACTATGAAATGAATGTTGACTTGAGCAGGTTGATGCCAAGCAACAAGAATGGAGCAAAGGCAAAGGGTGAAACCTTAAAAGAGATTACAGTAAATGTGGCTGACGAAAAATTTGATTCGTACGTATCCAAAGACATACTAGATGGGCGAGATACTAAGTTTGACAAGTATAGTATAACGAAGAAATCGCTTAATGTAGTAAAGTAGCTAACACATTCTTCCTATCATTGCATTTCAATATAATATCAACCAAATGAAAACCATTGCCCTATCAGTACTAGTAGCTGTGGCTAGCATAGCCCATGCGCAGGAATTTAAGTTTACACCTAAGTGGCAGCTTAACAAGCCTATCATTTTGGAGTATACATACTACGACCTTGAGGATAAAAAGGACGGCGAGCGCAAATTCGACACCATACATGCTGATATACAAATGATGCTTGTACGCGAAGACGATAACTTCTGCTACTTTGATTGGAAGTACACAAGCTATTACCAAGAAATGACCGACAATAGTACAACGTACAAAAAGATGACTGGTCCGGTTATTGCCAAGTTTGTAACCCAAGCACCTATACAGTTTAAAGTAGACAAGGCCGATTGGGAGGTGAAACTGCTGAACGAGGAAACCATAGACTCGCTGAAAGATATAGCTATAGCTGAAGCACTGGCGGCACGCCCTAAAAAGGAAAATGCCGATGAAGATGAAGAGGCTGGTGCCGAACTTGTATTGGGTATGGGCGTAAGCACGCAGCTAGAGAAGAAGGTGTATGCCGTAATAAGCGACTATTTCACGCTATATGAAAACAAAAAGTTAGTACTAAACAAAAAGACCGATATAGCCGAAACCATGGGCGAAAAGGACATGAAAGATGTTTCGAAAATGGTAGGCAGTATGGAAGGCTATATGCTGCTTGACGACAAAGATGCTTCGGTATATAATTTTCATACCGAGATAAAAATGGACATGAGCAAAATGATGAACATGTTTGCCGAGCTTGCCAAAAACCTAGATAAGGACAAAAAGAAGAAAGGCAAAAAGAACGAAATTCCTGAGCTGTCTAATGCACCTATAAACACATTTACTACTATAGATGTGCAGATAAACAAAGGCGATATGCTAATGCAGTACTTTATGCAAACAGTAACAATGGATGCTAAAGATACCTGGATAGCTAGTAGCGGCGATATGAAGAAAATTCTTCGCGTTAAGCCATAACACTACTCGGCAAACAACAAACTACCATCGCCATAGCTAAGGAAACGGAAATTGTTGCCCATAGCGTAAGCATATATGTCTTTCCACTTATCGCCTACTACCGCTGCTACCAATAGCAGCAAGGTGGAGTTAGGCTGATGGAAATTGGTGGCAAGCGCCTTGGCTACTTTCAATTGATATGGTGGCGCTATAATGATTTGTGTTTTGCAAATGATGTGCTCCAGTTCGCGGTCTTGCATCCAATGCAGCAAGGCGCTTAGCGCATCTTTAGTATCTGCCACGCTTAGTTCATAAGCGTCCCACTGTTTTACCTCTATATCCTCAATAGTTACATCGGGGTTTAGCAGTGCCTTTACGCCCATCCAGTATAGCGACTCGATAGTGCGCAGCGAGGTAGTGCCTACGGCTACTATATTGCCTACATTGGCTATCAAATTTTGTAGGGTGTTGGCGGTTACATCTATCAGCTCCTGGTGCATTTCGTGCCCTTCCATCGTCTCGCTCTTTACGGGCTTAAAGGTGCCTGCGCCCACGTGCAGCGTTACCTCATCGGTATGTATATGCTTGGCATATAGTTTATCGAACACGCGCTGCGTAAAGTGCAAGCCACTGGTAGGTGCCGCCACCGAGCCTTCGTACTTGGCAAATACCGTTTGGTAGCGTTCGGCATCGGTATCATCAGCCGTGCGCTTTAGGTATGGCGGTATGGGCATTACACCCGCTTTATCTATTACCTCGGCAAAGCTTAACTGCTGCGGCTGCCATGCAAACTGCACCACAAAGGCATCGGGTATGCGCTCCACCAGTTCGGCAGTTAAGGTTATGTCGCCTATCTGCTTGGTCAACACTTTATCCTTCCACTTGCTGGCGCGGCCCACCATGCACTTCCATTTGGCGCTGCCCTTGGCGCTCATGGCGCTTGCCATTTCCTTGTGCTCGCCATAGGGCTCCAGGCAGAATATTTCCACCTTGGCACCCGTGTGCGTTTCGAAGAAAATGCGGGCATGCACTACCTTGGTGTTATTGTACACTAGCAGCGCCCCTTCAGGCAAATAGTTAGCTAGGTTAATGTATACATCTTCGCTGATGCCACCTTGTTGGTACACTAATAGTTTAGATTGGTCGCGCTCGGCCAAGGGGTACTTGGCTATACGTTCATCGGGTAGCTGATAGGTGTAGTGCTCTATTCTTATTTGCGAAGGGTGCGTCATACAGAGGGCGAAAGTAATTATATTCAAGCAGTGAAAATAAATGTGCCATATCAACAATTATACAGCACCGTAAGCAATATGATGCCGCTGAGTGAAAAGCAGTGGCAGGCATTTAGCGAGGCATTTATATACCGCGAGGTGCCTAAGCGGCATTTGCTTACCGCCGCAGGTAGCATAGCGCGCGAGGCTTACTTCATCAACAAAGGCGCAGGGCGCTTATACTTTATAAAAGATGGCGAGGAGATAAGTGCCAACTTTATGTTCGAGGGTGGCTTTATTACTTCGTTGGAAAGCTTTCTGTTGCAAATACCCAGCAGGCAAGCGGTAGAAACCCTGGAGGATAGCGAACTGCTAGTACTAAGTAAGGAGAGGCTAGATGCACTGGTAGCGCAGCAGCCCGTGTTCAACCTATTCAATAAGGCTATTGCCGAAATGGCTTTTATTATGCTGCAACGCAGGGCATCGTCGTTTATACTTGATAGCCCAGAAGAACGGTACAACAATATGCTAGCCCAGCGCCCCGAAATACTTAACCGCGTACCCCAACACATGATAGCTAGCTACCTAGGCGTAACGCCTGTATCGCTAAGCCGCATACGCAAAAGGGTAAGCGGCTAGCATTAATTATCTTTTGTTAATGCACAGCCGCTAGCGCATGCCTAGCTTTGCCTTACAATTACAGCGATATGAAATCGATACAAACAGAAATAATCATTAACGCCAGTGCGACTAGGGTATGGCAAGTGCTAACTAACTTTGAAAAGCATAGTGCCTGGAACCCCTTTATACTAAACATAAGCGGCAAGCCACAAGTAGGCGAAACGCTAAGGGTGGAAATGAAGAACGGCAAGGGTACATCGGTATTTACACCCAAGGTATTGGTGGCCGAGCCAAACAAGGCTTTCGAGTGGCTAGGCAAATTACCTTTGGGCATGTTTAACGGGCAGCACTTTTTCCGTATAGAAGAGATAAGCGCCACGCAGGTAAAATTTATACATGGCGAAAACTTTAGCGGCTGGCTAGCAGGTTTATTGCTAAGCCAAATAGGCGAGCAAACGCAGCAAAGTTTTATAGCTATGAACAAGGCCTTGAAGCAGCAGGCTGAAGCGTAAAAAAAGAGCCCACCCCATTACAGGGCAGGCCACCAACTAAACGAACTTTGAATAAGTTAACGACAACCTTAAGTCCGTACTACATAAGCATCGGCTATTTTATCGTGTAAGCCCTGCTTTCTATCATCGAATATGATCATGATGTAACCAATACAGAATACCATCCATGATATGGTTTTGGCTACATTGCGCAGTAGCGCTTGCGAAAACTGAAGGCGTTCGCCATGTAGCCCCGTTACCTTTATGCTCATGGCTATTTTGCCAAACGATGCTTGGTATGCCGAGGCCTCCATTGCTGCCTTATAAAGCGCTGCTACTATAAAATTGCAAATGGTGATGTAGCCTATGCTCCATGTAAACAATGGGAAGTTCCACCAGTCATTTAAGCCATCCAAGTTCCAATGGAAAACAAGCGATAATGCCGCACTTATTAGCAGATTATCTATAAGCCAAGCCATTACTCTGCGGCTAGCACTGGCGTATACGTTGTTGATAGATACTACTTGCATTTGCTTAGTTTATAGATTAATCAATGTGTTTTACCTTTCCTACACCTTCGTTTGATAGCTCCAATACTTGGCCTGGGCCTTTGTACTTTACACTGCCCACTGCCGATGAACGTATATGGAAAGTGCTATCGGCATAAATTTCTGCACTGCCTACCGCAGTGTTATGCAGTAGTATGTCTTGCGTTTTTAAATCGAAGGCATGTAGGGAACCTACGCTTTTAGTGTTGATGCGCGCCTCGCGCACTTGGCCTCGCAGGGTAGTGCTGCCTACGTTATCTAAATTGGCGCGTAAAAAATCGGCATTGATACCTATGTTCAGCTTACCTACGCTTTCGCTGGTAAGTTGCAGGCTATCTAGTTTCAGTATGCCTTTGGTGCTTAAGCCGCCTACCGATTTGTAATTGATTTCAGTAAGCTTATCTACGTTAACGTACACCTTAAACTCTTTCGACTTGATACTGCTTTTTTCAACCATGCTAATGGTTAATTCATCGCCATTGCTTGTAAGCTCTACCAGGTCCTGCAGGTTTTCATCGGTTACCACTTTTACCCAAGGGCCGCCAGTATCTTGGCTAAGCACTACAGGGAAAGTACCGTTTACATTCAAGCGTGTAAAGGCTTGTGGGCGGCGAAGGTCGGTTACTACTTTGCCATTGCCCCTGGCGCTATCGCAACTGCTAAGTAGCAGTAAGCCACTAAGCGATGCTATCAATACTATTGCTATAAATAGTTGTTTCATATTGTATGTCTTTCTGCTTGTTCAACCTAGTTACTTATTTGAGACCACCCCTAACCCCCTCCTATAAACAGGAGGGGGAATTGGTATGTCTTTAAAGCTTTAATCAGTCATTATTTTTCTAAGGGTTTGGTATCCTTAGTTGAATACAGTTATTAAAAATCCTCGTCTTTGTATTCGTCTTTACCTTTCTTGGTCTTCTTCTTTATAGTTACCGTGTGCTTAAGCGTGTCGCCGTTCTGCTCACTAATGTTCTCAGTTACTACTTCTTCGTCGCTATCGCTGTTTACTACCTTCTCTTCGCATGTTA
>JAFDYM010000107.1 GCA_018267435.1 Bacteroidota bacterium
ATGACAACGTTGCTTCAATTTCTTTTCCTTTTTTGCCCGTTAATAATGGAGTGTATATTTCCTTTCGCAAGTTGTGATTTTGAGGAATCCATCGTTTACAAAGGAAATCTCCGCTGCCGTCAGAGTAATACTTTCTTACAAGTTTTAAATTTCCATTAGTAATAATTTCATTAATGCGCTCTCGATGTTCTTCTTTCAAGCGATTTATATCTCCAGCATTTATATTTCCAAAGTGTATTTCTATGCTAATTTCTTCTTTTGTGTCGTAATACTCTGCTAGATTTATTCTAGAACCAGAAAAAAACAAGCTTATTGCAAGTAGAATTGAAGATTTTCCTGCATTATTTTCGCCTATTAAACATCCCATTGGAGAAAGATTAAAATGTGCGTTTTTTATGCCGCGATAATTCTTGATATGGATGTAGTTGATTTGCATGTATCTATTTTGTGTATAAATAAAAAAATATTTATTGACCTCAAAATTTACTTTTCGCTCTTATTCTCAATTTATACCTAAGACTACTAATGTGGCGGATGTAAGTCATGGTTCTGTACTCCTGATGCCATGCTTCCTAATAAACATGGAGGAAAGATTTCTCACTTCGTTCGAAATGACAAAAGCCCACTCATCCTCGCCTGTACTTGCGCGGTACCATTTTTAGGGGGGGTATCAAATATTTTTCACAAATTATTGACATCCAATATTTTATTCGGGCATGGGGGTAGCAGTTTTTTGGTGGTTGCTCCCCCCCCTTACGCCCTTTCAATGTAGGCTGTATCTAGGTCGTACAGTCATCACTTCAACCTCTCCAACCTACCTTTCCTCTTCACCAAGTTAGCATAGTCCCACTGTATGGTTTCGGCTTTGCCAAGCCAGCGGGCTAGGTCGGTGGGGTTTATTTGGTCGGGGCTGGTATAGCGGGCCTCGGCGGCTTTAAACTTGCCCTCGGGGGCTAGGCCAGGTTCATCAAAGCTTTGTCCACTCCAGAACAATAGGCGTACATTGCCCTTCAGCTTACTATAACCTACTATGGGGTTGCCCTCTATAAACCACACGGGGTGGGCATGCCATACTTTGCTTTCGGCATGCGGTAAGGCAGTAACAATATGTTGGTATAGTGCATCGCAAATGGCTTTGTCGCTAGGGGCTTGTGCTTCGTGGTAGGCTTGTATGTCGGGGTGCATACTTGCAATATAATAAATACAATCCACCCTCGTCGCTCCGCGACACTCCCTCCAGCGGAGGACATGAGTGCCTTGCTCAATCCCTCGTCCTTCGTCTCTCGCTCTCGTCCCTATGCTTTTAAAGCATCTTCCAAGCTCACATCGCTGTGCGAGGCATCGAATATGCTCTTGCCGTCTTTAATGGCGAGTATCTGTGGGCTTTCGTGCTGTACGCCGTAGCGGCTGGCTATGGCATTGCTTACCTCACGGTGGGCTATCAGGTCGAGGTAGTAGATATCGAAGGGTGTGGCGGTAGCTTGCCTTAGCTCGCCATCTAGCCCGCGCTTAGCCATGCTGCTTACCGAGCAGCGCGTGCTGTGCTTAAATATGATTTGCAGCTTGGTTTTCGATAGCTCGTCTATCTCGTTTAGCTGCTCTAGTTTATCTAGTGTTATGTAGTTGCTCATAAGCCGCAAAGGTAATGCAGTATGCTTACATTACAGGCTACAACAAGCACCTACAGCACCGAGCTAAACGATGTATGGGAAGTAGCTATGCGCTTAAGCCAGCTATCTTTATAGGGCACTTGCCATTTGGCGTTCATTTCGGCCTTGGTTTGCACCAGGTTGTTGAACACAATGGTGTCGTCGGTTATAGTGCCATTCAATAGCAGGCTAGGCAGTTCTTCTTTAGTGCAGCTAAGCACCTCGCCGTCCTTTACATAGGCTATATTCCAGCGGTCGAAGAAATTGGTATTGTAGCGCTGTTCCAGTTCCTTGATAAAGCGTACCGATGAATCGATAGAACAACCGCTCGGTTTCTCGAAATCCTCATCGGCCATTAGTACCACAAAACGGGTATTTATCAGTTGGCCGTCTCCTCGTACACCGGCCTTATGGCTGGTCCACTGCTGCACAAAATTGCCGATCGACTCATTTATTTCAATAGCTTCGCCCGCTGTAAATGGGCGGGTGCTTTGGTATATCCAAACCCTTGATGTATCGGGAAGATTGTTGTTTATCATGTTTTTTCGTATTTGAAAATGCAGAAAATGACAGTTTTATGACAGAGCATTAACGTTTATCAATACTTTGCTATCGTTTTCTACCGCACATTTGCAAAGTTAAAGTTAAGCAGAATTTATGAAGGTAAACTGTATTATATTTTTTGTATTCGCCCTTGTCCTTGCATCTTCTGCGCAAATAGCCCCTAACGACTTTGTAAGCACCGGCACCGATAATACCGACATGGTTTTCTATGAGTTGAGCACGGGCAACAAAACCACTTCATCAAATACAGATTGGCACTTGGCCATAAGCATAAGGCCTACGGAGTTTCCGGGTGCGCCACTAGGGGGTACCACCATACGTATAAACGAGGCCAACGGCGTACATGCCATATATGTGCCCAATGCCAACGCTAGCCAGTTCGATAACGTAGATACTACAGGCTGGGGCAATTGGAGCCTGCTACACGATGCCGATTCGCTAATGGATGAAGGCGCGCTGAACAGCAACCGCAGTGCAGGTATCTTCGACTTTGGCTGGGGCAACTACAATTCGGTTTCGCACGATGTAACCGGCGATTCGCTATACCTAATACAACTACCGAACGGCGAGCTTAAAAAGTTTATGGTAGTAGTACTTGACCGCGATACGGCTTACAACATAAAATATAGCGACATGAATAATAGCAATGTGCAAACCCTGCACATAAGCAAGCGTGACTATATAGGTAAAAACTTTGTGTACCTGAATATGCAAACCAATATAGTGTACGATAAGGAGCCGCTTAGTGCTAACTGGGACCTACTGTTTACCAAGTACGCAGCCCGCGATGCTGTAAGCGGCGAGGCCATAGCTAAAGTAGGCGTACTGGCGAATAAAGGCAGAGTTATAGGCAAAGCTACAGGCACAGATGCTGCTTTGCCATACTTTACGGGTAGCACCTCAAGCATGATGAATGCCATAGGTTGGAACTGGTGTACCTACAACAGCCAAAACGATGAGTATGTAGCAGCAGATTCGTTGGCTTATTTTGTAAAGGATGCCGCCAGCTTTGAGTACAAACTTGTGTTAACCAACTACGAGGGTCCAAGTACTGGTATTATACGCTTTAATAAGCAAGACAACATGGCTACGGGTATTGGCAGCATAACTGCAATAAGCATAAGCGCCTACCCTAACCCCGCTAACAATAGCCTTACCATAACAAGCGATGCCACTACCACGGCACATATAAGCGATTTAAACGGCAGGGTAATTGATACTATATCTATCAATGAAGGGAATAACAGCTACGCTACTTCTACCCTAGCCAATGGCATGTATATACTTAGCCTTGGCAACGGCCAAGCGGTAAAGAAATTGATAGTGCAACACTAGGCAGTTAAGCCTAGCAGCTTTTCTAAGTGGTGGTATTGTATGTTGAATAGCTGCTTCAGGTTATTCACTTTATCAAGAGCGTCTTGTTTAACACCTTCGTATTTGTCTTGCTTCACTCCTACTATTAGTACATTCTTCGGTGTGTGTTCGGTGCTTATAAAATCAAACACCTTTGTTTTGTATCCATATGCCTCCATTATTAGGGCGCGGATAGTATCGGTCAATATCTCGGCTTGGCGTTCTTCCATTATACCATATTTGGTTATGGCGCTTAGGGCATTGTGCGGTTCAAGGGCTTTGCGCACTTGTTTATGGCAACATGGCGCGCAAATTATCACCTTGCTATTTGCTTCTATACCGCGATGTATGGCTTGGTCGGTAGCTATATCGCAGGCGTGTAGGGCTATCAACATATCTGCCTTGGGTAGTTCTGCGGTGTCTATGCTACCTTTTATAAAATTCAGCTTATCAAAGCCTGATTGCTTGGCTATATCGTTGCAGGTTTCCACCAAGCCTTCGCGCAATTCTATGCCCGCTACATGGGCCTGCTTATGCAGTTTGTTCACCAAGTAATCGTACAAGGCAAAGGTTAGGTAGCCCTTGCCAGCACCCATGTCTACTACCGTAAAATCATCGGGTAGGTTGCTAGAAGAAACTACATTATCTATTATCTCGACGTACTTGTTTATCTGCTTGTACTTATCCTGCTTGTCAGCCTTTACTTTACCATCGGCAGTAGTTATGCCCAACTCATGCAGATAGTTAGCTGCGCCCTCGTTGCCCACATAGCGCTTCTTCTCTCGGTTGTGCTGCGCTATCGGCGATTCATTGATAGTAGCCTTCTTATTTACAACAGATGTTTTACCATTAGGGTACACAGTAAGGTGTATATCGCCTGCAGTGGTAAACAAGTCTGCCTTGCTTAAGGTGTTATTTAGCAAGTCGCTAATGATAGCTTGCGCTTCATCGGCGCTATAGTTTTTGGTTATATCTTTGGTATTGTGCCTATACACAAAGTTTAGCATCAAACCTTGCTTTAATTGCACAGGTTTAACAAACACGTTCTTCAATTCTGCCTCCTTATCGCGTTTGTTGCTAAGAGTTAGCTTTACTAATGTTTGCTGCTTGAAACTATCGGCAAACTTGCCCAGAAATGATTGTATGTCGCTCACAAAGCGAAGGTAGTATAATTATAGCTAGGCTATCGAACGTATACCTTTATAATCTCGCTGTATAGAAAATCTTCCTGCCTATTGCGTACGCCATAGGCCTTTACCTTGTAGGTGCCCGCATCGTAGAAAACTACATCTTGCCAAGCGAAAGACCAATCATTCTTGGTGGGTTGGTTAATGGTACGCGCAAGTTTCTCGTTACCATTTTCATCTAAAAAATAGATTTTATAACGAATCAATGTATCGTTCAGACCCTTATCGTTGCGCACCATAAAGCTTAAGGTACCACCATCAGCACTTATGCCAAATTCCTTAGCTGGATTAAGACAATTTCCATCCTTATCTACCTGAACGCAAAACTGCAAACGGGTTTGAGCCTGACTAAATGTGGTAATAAATAGGGTAACTGAAATAAGTAGTAGTATCCTCATAGCTGAGGCTAAATATAAGCTATTGAGTTATCTCTACACAGAAATATTCCTGCTTTTGATAGTAGGCATATGCGTCGTCAACGGCATTTTTGCTATCGCACACATCGGTATTATCGGTAAGCTTTACACAATTATAAGCCGAATCGGGAAAAGATAAACGTACAGAATCGACCCTGTTGTATGAGTTAGTCCCTTCGGCACAAACCTTATATACTATGCCTGTATTTACCTTGCTTTCGCAGTATGCGCAATACTGCTGGCAATTGTAGCACTTTTTGCATGCTGAAAATGAAAGGATGGCTATAAGTATGACGGTATATAATATGGCTTGCTTCATTCTTAATCGAGTACTTATTTATACGTAAATATAAGGGAGGCTGTTGCCTTCTTTACAAAAAAAACGCAGGTATCGGAAATAAATTTCTATGCATAAAGGTAAATTAATTTTCTTTGCCGCCGTTAAAGGTGGCATGCCTATGCGCAATAGGCGGCCTTAATAGGGAACCTCGTTAAAATCGAGGGCAGTCCCCGCTGCTGTAAGCTCTTTTTAGGTTTTCGATACTCGCGCCACTGTTGTGCTTTTTAGCCAACGGGAAGGCATCGAAAATAGAGCAAGCCAGAAGACCTGCCTGTAACAAACAATTTCAAAGCTTTCGGGAAGAAGAGCTATGAAGGATGCCCTACATGGGTTTCTTTTCAGTCTTTCTGTTTTTCCGAAGGTGAATTTTTCAAAAAAAAACTCATTTAAAAGATGAAAAAATTCAACCTTCTTGTTCTTGCAGTTATCTGCACCTTGTTTACCCAGGCACAAACTGTTGCCACTTTCGAAAACCTAAGCCTAGCACCAGAAAGCTACTGGAATGGCAGCGACTTAAGCGGCGGCTTTGCCAATGGCAACGGCTACTTTATAAACAGCTACGACACTGCCTATTTTTCGTGGAGTGGCTTTGGCTACTCGAACGTAACCGATGATACTACCACAGGCTGGAGCAACCAATACGGTAACATAACTGGCACAGGCTATAACGGCTCGGCCAACTATGTAGTAGCGAATGGCTATGGTGATATGAAGATACAGTTGACAGGTAATGCAGCTGGCGGTACGTATTTAAAAGGCACTTACATCAACAATTCTACTTACGCATATTATAGCATGAGAGACGGTGATCAATTTGCAAAGAAATTTGGCGGTGTAAGTGGGGATGATGCCGACTGGTTTATGCTAACCGTTACGGGTTGGTTGAACGGCCAAGCAAAAAACGACACGGTAAACTTTATGCTAGCCGACTACACCTTTGCCGATAACAGCCAAGATTATATATTGAACGAATGGACTTGGCTTGACTTGCAAGTATTGGGCAATGTAGATAGCCTGCAGTTTAGCCTATCTAGCAGCGACGCTGGCCAATGGGGCATGAACACACCTGCATATTTTGTGCTTGATAACTTTACTACAGCAGATGTAGCCAACGTAGCACCTATTGCTAGCAATGATGCTGCAAGTACCAACTACAATACAGCAGTTACTATTAACATACTGGCTAACGACTTCGACACTACAGCTACCCCACTTAGCGTAACAACAACAGGTGGCTTAATAGCCGGATCAACCGTAACTGTAGATGAGAACAACAACCTAGTGTACACGCCAGCAGTTGGTATAGTAGCTGTAGATACAGTAAACTACACCGTATGCGATGGCGAAGGTCTTTGCGCATCGGCAAGGGTAACGGTAACTGTAACAGGTATAACTGGCGTAGAAAATATAATCGAGGCAAGCGTCAATGTATATCCAAATCCATTCAGCCACTTACTAACAATAGCTAGCACTGAGACACTAAATGAAGTATCTCTATTTGACCTTAATGGCCGTATGATGGAAGTAACTGTAAACTTGAACGACAACACAGCAAACATAAACACCATTGATATAGCTGCGGGCACTTATGTAGTGAAGATGACTACCGCAAACTGTACAACATACAGCAAAGTAAGCAAGCAATAATTTTTATTTACTCCACACACGAATCAGTACGAGGCAGCAATGCCTCGGCTGTTTATGTGGAGGTAAAACAAGAATGATGAAACAGCTCATTTCTATAGTATCCATTTTTATGCTTGGCATGAGTGCCTCTGCACAATATGCACCTGCTGCGGGGCAGCAAGGCAGTACAGCTATACATAAAGACAGTAGCTCTATAAAAGCTTGGGCTAACGCTTGCAGCTTACAGCTTGCATGGCAAGATATAGCCGATACAACTTTGGGTAAAGTAAGCGTAGGTGATAACACCTCAGCGGTAGGTGCAGCCAACGGCAACGTAGTAAGCTTGGGCGATGGAGGAAGTGCTACCCTTACATTTGCGAAACCTATAGTGAATGGAGAAGGCTTCGACTTTGCTGTATTTGAGAATGGATTTACAACAGGTGGTAACAAAGCCTTTCTTGAATTGGCCTTTGTAGAAGTAAGTAGCGATGGTGTAAACTATACACGCTTTGCAGCCACTACGCATATACAAGATACTACCCAACTAGCTATGGAAGGCGTAGACTGTACCTTGCTAAACAACTTTGCGGGTAAATACACGAGTGGCTATGGCACCCCTTTCGACCTTGAAGAACTAGCTAACGAACCAACCCTAGACGTGAACAACATTACCCATGTGCGTGTTGTAGATGTAGTAGGTTCTATCAATGACCTATATGCTACATACGATAGCGAAGGCAACAAAGTGAACGACCCCTACCCTACCCCATTTCCTTCAAGTGGCTTTGATTTAGATGCTGTAGGCGTTATCAATCAGAAAGATGAAACATCAACTTCTATATATGATATTGCAGCTTTGAACATTGGCATATATCCTAACCCTTCCAAAGATGTAGTACATCTGCAATGTGCCTATGATACGCAGATAACCATGACCGATGTTAGAGGCAAAGTTTGCTATCAATCATCTTTCATCAATCATCAGACAATTGATGTAGCTGAACTAGGCCAAGGCATGTATATACTATATGCAAACAGCAAAGGCAAAACTGCTACGCATAAACTATTTGTAGAGTGAGATTAGTGTTGACATATCTTTTGCTATTTGCCACCATTAATATAATGGCGCAAGTGGGGAAAGACACAATACAATTACATAGTGTAGAGATTCTACAGCCAACAATAGTGCGTAACCAATCGCAGATGCCGCTTACCGATTTGAAGTATCAATCGGGTAAACGTTTAAGCGATATGCTTAGCGAACTATCGTCGGTTTATGTAAAAAGTTATGGCGTTGGCCAACTGGCATCTATTGCTGTGCGCGGTACTAGCGCATCGCAAACAGAAGTGCAATGGAATGGTATAAGAATGAACCAGCCAACACTAGGGCAAAACGATTTATCGCTTTTTGCACTAGGTATGCAAGATGAAGTTGGTATTACTTCATCATCGGGCACAGCTGCCATAGGCGGCGTGCTTGCCATGAATAATAGTGCCAAATTCTGCAACTGCTCATCGGCAGAAGGCACGTTGCGCTATGGCAGTTTTAAAACGTTTCAAGGCTATGGCGGCTTGCAATACGGGCGCGGCAGAATATCGGGCTCTACCAAAGTAAGCTACATAAGCACCGCTAATAACTTCAAGTACCGTAACGATTACAAACCGGGGCGGCCTTATGAAACGCAGAAAAATTCAAGCGTAAAACTGTTATCGTTCATACAGCAGTTCAATGCAAAGATTGATACGCATAACCACATAAGTATCTACCTATGGTTAAGCGAAGCAGACCGTCAGCTATCGCCCACAGTAAGTAAGCCAGATAGTAAGGAGCGGCAAGAGGATGAAGCTATACGTGTAATGGCGCAATGGAAAGCGAAGTATATACAATTGTCTGGCTCCTTGCTCGAGCTAGGTTTTACTACCGCTTACATAAATGAGAAACTGCTTTACATAAACCCTGAAGCAAACCTAAATGCTCTTACCCGTACACAAGTGGTGCGCAATACATTTACATCGCATTACAGCATAAGTAGATTTGATATAACTGGCAATTTGAACTACGACTACGAGCAAGCAAGTGTTGCTGCATACCAACAGATAAAAAAGCGCCACTTAGGAGGCGTACAGTTAAACGCCCGCTATATATTCAAAAATAACATTGCCATATATTTAGGACTAAGGCAAGACATATTAAACAACCAAGCATCGCCATTTTCGCCATCGCTGCGCATAGGTTATGTAAAGAAGATAAAGGAGAAGCACTCTATTTATCTTTCCCTGCAAGGGGCGCGGGCATTTAGGTTTGCTACGTTTAATGATTTGCATTGGGTGCCTGGCGGAAACCCAAATTTGAAAACTGAAAAATCTTGGAAGGGAGAGTTAAGCTTTCTATATAACTATAGCAGCTTAGTCAATATTTCAGTCACAG
>JAFDYM010000108.1 GCA_018267435.1 Bacteroidota bacterium
AAATAATCCAATATCTATTTTGCCCGAATTGCCAAGGCAACTGACAATACTCGAATTCAATAATACGCTTGTAAGTGTTATACCTCCATTCAACGCATCTATAAAACAGATGCGCTGCAAAAACACGCCTATATCTGCGCTACCATTTTTTCCACCATCGCTGCGTACGGTAGACTGCACTGGCTCAGTAAGGTTAGAATATGTACCGCCTATAGTGTACAAAATGGATTCATTGATACTTAAAAATACGGGGCTTAAATACTTACCATTCCTACCCGACACTCTTATTCATATCGATTTATCGAACGATTCATTTTTAACGTGTTTGCCTAAGATTAATTATGCAAGGTACTTAAATACAACGGGCACATCTATACAATGTAGACAACCTGGAGGAACGGTAAACACTAGCACGCCCAACTATTATAATTTAGCCGTATGTGTTAACGATACTGGCGATTGTGTTATGACTTGGGATATTGCGGGGCGTAGCTTCTTCGATGAAAACTTAAACTGTAGTTTCGATACCACAGACTATTACATTCAAAAAAGAAAGTATACCCTTTGGAAAGATAATAGTTTGGTCAGTTCATTCATAAGCGACAATGGGCAGTTCTATTTCCAAACACCCACAACGGGCATATACGAGGTACGTGTAGATACTACAGGCAACACTTTTAGTCTGTATTGCCCACAAAGTGCCACTTATATTGATACTATCAATACGCTAGGTACTAGAACACTTAAGAATGACTTTTCATTTAAGTGCAATGACGAATATGACTACAAAGTGTCGAGCATAATTGGTCCTAACATTTTTAGACCTGCTAATCTCGCAAATGTAATTTTTGTGGCAGGCGAGTCTTTGAGCTTGTATAATGGAAGGTGCGGTGCCGAACAAGCCGGCCTTGTAACTGTTACTATGCAAGGTGATGCGCAATATATAGCACCTATGCCTAATGCCCTAGTACCCTCAAGCATAGTAGGCAATACTATAAAATGGGAGGTGCCGAATATGAGTGATATTAACTCAAACACCCCTTTTGGAATAACTATACGCGTAGATACATCAGCGCAAACAGGAAGTACTATTTGCTTTGTAGTAAAAATAGATGCAGTAGCAGGCGAAAGAGATACTACGAATAATGTGCGAACTCATTGCTTTACTATTAGAAACAGTTACGACCCTAACGACAAGCAAGTATCGCCAGTGGCGGATATTGATACGACACAAGAATGGTTAACGTATACTGTTCGCTTTCAAAATACTGGTACTGCAGAGGCGCAGCATATTTACATAATGGATACCCTAGACGAAAACTTAGACGTTAGCAGCTTGGAACTGCTTGACTACAGCCACCGCCCAATGAATGTGCAAGTAAAGGAAAATACATTGCGCTTTAATTTTCCTTATATAAACCTGCCTGATAGCAATACCAATGAGCCTGCTAGCCACGGCTATGTACAGTATAAGGTAAAACTGAAAGAAGGATTGCCTTTAGGCACTACAATAAGGAATACTGCATACATTTATTTTGATTTTAATGAGCCGGTAGTAACCAATACTACTACCAATACTATAGCATTGCCGCAAGATACTACTGGCGTAGGCATAAAGCCTATAGCAAGCGATATAAGCTTAAGCATATACCCTAACCCTGCCAATACTAATCTTACTATAGCCACTAACCATAGCGGCAACACAGTGGCTATATACAATGCGCAGGGCAGCATAGTAATGAAACAAACTATGACAGGCAGTGCAGAAACATTCAACATAATTGACCTGGCAGGCGGTGTTTACTATGTGGAAGTAAGCAGCACACAGGGTACAGCGCGCAAGAAATTTATTAAGCTATAACGCTTACACAATACTGAAAACAAAAACGCCGCTTTCGATTTGAAGGCGGCGTTTTGTTTGTTCGCAGTAGCTGTTAATACTAGTTTGCTACCAATTTTTTGTACTTGAATTTCTTAGGCTCATCGCTTATGCCTAGGCGTTGTTTCTTATTTTCTTCATAGTCGCTAAAGCCACCTTCGAACCAGTACACGCTACCCTCGCCTTCAAAGGCCAAGATGTGCGTACATACACGGTCAAGGAACCAACGGTCGTGCGATATAATAACGGCACAGCCTGCGTAGTTTTCAAGCGCATCTTCCAATGAACGGATGGTGTTTATATCCAAGTCGTTGGTAGGTTCATCCAGTAGCAATACGTTGGCTTCTTCGCGCAACGTAAGTGCTAGGTGCAAGCGGTTACGCTCGCCACCCGATAGTACTTTTATCTTCTTCTGCTGATCGGCACCGCCAAAGTTAAAGCGCGATACATAAGCGCGCGAGTTCATCTTTAGTTTACCTAGTTCAATCCATTCATCACCGTTGGTTATCACATCGAATACCGTCTTCTCAGGGTCTATGTTGGCGTGCGCCTGGTCAACGTATGATATCTTCACGGTTTCGCCCACTTCAAAGGTTCCGCTGTTAGGTTGCTCTTCGCCCATTATCATACGGAACAAGGTTGTTTTACCCGCACCGTTCGGGCCTATTATACCTACTATACCACCTTGCGGTAGTTTAAAGTTAAGGTGCTCATACAATAGCCTATCGCCAAAGCCTTTCGATACATCGTTAGCCTCTATAACCTTAGCACCCAAGCGTGGGCCCGGTGGTATGTATAGCTCCAATTTATCTTCGGTTTGGTTCGCTTCTTCAGAGGCCATTTTTTCGTAGTTCTGCAAACGTGCCTTGCTTTTGGCTTGCCTTGCCTTTTGGCCCATGCGCACCCATTCCAACTCGCGCTGAAGCATCTTCTGGCGCTTGCCCTCAGTCTTCTCTTCTTGCGCCATGCGTATCTGCTTCTGGTCAAGCCAGCTGCTGTAGTTACCCTTCCAAGGAATACCCTTGCCGCCGTCAAGCTCCAATATCCAAGCCGCTACGTTATCTAGGAAATACCTATCGTGCGTTATACATATTACTGTGCCTTTGTACTGCTCCAAGTGGTGCTCCAACCACAATACCGATTCAGCATCTAAGTGGTTGGTAGGCTCATCTAGCAATAGCACATCTGGTTCCTGCAATAGCAAGCGGCATAGCGCCACACGCCTTCTTTCACCACCCGATAGGTTCTTCACCAATGCATCAGGATCTGGGCACTGTAGGGCATCCATAGCGCGGTTAAGCACCTGGTCTATTTCCCAAGCGTTGGCAGCGTCAATCTTATCTTGCAGCACACCTTGCCTTTCCAATAGCTTCTCCATTTTATCGGGGTCAAGCTCTGGGTCGCTAAACTGTTCGCTTATGGCGTTGAACTCATCTAACAGGTCGAATATTTCCTGCTTGCCTTGGCGCACTATTTCTATTACCGTTTTGGTTTCATCCAGCTTCGGTTCTTGCTCTAGGTAGCCTACGCTATAGTCTTTGCTCTTTTCTATTTTGCCTTGGTAGTTTTCATCAAGGCCAGCTATTATTTTCAATAGCGTTGACTTACCCGAACCGTTAGCACCTATAATGCCTATTTTGGCACCGTAGAAGAAGCTTAGGTAAATGTCTTTCAAAATCTGTTTGGTAGGTGGAATGGTTTTACTCAATCCCACCATCGAGAATATTACTGTATTATCTGCCATAGTAGTATAAGGGAAAAATGAACCGCGAAGATAAGATAAATAAGGTAATTAGATGATTGAGAGAATTGAGTAGAAAAGGCACTTTCTTCCAATTTTATCAATTCCCTTACGTAGTCTATCGGCGAGTGTCTCCACTCGCCGAAACGCTAACTTCATTTCGGTGTGTGAGGACACACACCGATAGGCGATTTTTGTTTAATTTCCTTATATGACAACCCAAACCGAATTCTCTCTGCCACCATACAAGCGTGGCTTTCACATCATTACCAATTATGTATTGAAACAGCTAGCTGATTTACCGCAGTATGGGGTGCTGCACCTGTTTATTAAACACACATCGGCGGGCTTGGCTATAAACGAAAATGCCGACCCAAGCGTAAGGGTAGATTTTGAAACTTCTTTCAACAAACTGGTACCCGAAAACCAAAGCTACTATACGCACAACGATGAAGGCCCCGATGATATGCCTGCACACATTAAGGCTGTACTATCGGGTAGTTCGGTAAGCATACCCATTACCAATGGCAGGTTAAACCTTGGTACATGGCAAGGCATATACCTATGCGAGTATCGCAACCATGCAGGCAGTAGAAAGCTAGTAGCCACTATTACAAGCTAGATAAAAAAAGCGCGAGGTATTAGCCCCGCGCTTTTTTATTTATTGGTGAAAGTAACTTCGTTGCTTACGTTCGTATTCTTCATCGCTTAAATGATAGTAATACTTAGAGTAGTCGTTCTTGCGCGAATCGCGCAGTACTTCTACCAGCATATCATTTACTTGCTTGCCTTGCTCTTCATCCTCGTCAAGCACATCAAGCCCACTTACAGTAAACTCGTTCTCGCTAGGCATTTTATCGCCCTCGGTAGGCAGCAAGCCTATATAGGCTAGTTTGTACCCTTCGCCATCATAGCCACCAGTTTTGTACTTGTATATGTATAGTGTACCCTTTTTGCCTTTCCATTCCATTTTTCGGGTTTCAAGCAATTCTACCGAATCTTTATCGGCCACATAAAACTCATCCATTAGCATAGCCTTGGCATAGTAATCAGCGGTTTTATAGTGACTTGGAAATAGGTTCAGCTTTTTAGCCTTCTGCAATGCTTTGTAAGTATCTAAACGATACTTGTCATCGGCGGCTAATGTGTTTATTACTGCCGTATCTACTGTTTTTCCCTTGGCAAGAAACAGCGACATTGTATTTAATTTCAACCTTTTATTTTCCGATGCAAACAACTTATCAAAGTGTGCTTTTACGTTCGGTTGGTCGTAGTAAGGCAGCAATAACCTGTTGAAGGTTTCAAGTTTACCTTCGCCATCGTTATACCCGTAGTCATAGTCATAATCGTAGTTATCTTCTTCTTCTACATTGGCCAATACCCTCTTAAGGTTCATCTTACCCTCGTTCAATACTATCGATAGCTTATCCTTATATACAGTAGGGCTAAGTGCATTACTATCTAGCAAGTCAGCTAGTAAGTTGTATACGCCCATTTTATACTCGTCAACTATCAGCAAGTCAAATAGGTCGGGATATAAAGCAGCAGAAAGCTTAATGCTATCGCGCAAGCCATCGAATAACATGAAATCGCTATTAGATTGACCGAATGGCGTTTCGGTAAGTAATAGCTCCTTATACGCAGTTACCGCTTCAGGCTTGTTCATTAAGCATAGACCGCGTAGTATGGCAAACTGATAGTCGGCAGTATCGCCGGCGCGCATGTATTCTTCTTTCAAATAAGGTATCACTGTTTTATCGCCTACCTTACCTATTTTGCGGTACATCATGCTTTTGAATGCAACAGGGTTTTTAGCTTGCGCTGGTATATTTTTGGCTAGCTTCATATACTCCGATATATACTTTGCTTCGCTCTTTATATCGAATATGGCAGATATGGCTGCGTTTACCTGGTTGGTATCGGTGCTGTATATATCTTTAAAAAGCAAATCGCCCTTATCGATAAACACGTTTTTACCTGTTAGCGAATCGATAGGTTTAAAGTTATCGAAGAAGGTAGTTACAAACTTGCTTTCGCCTAATATAGGATCTACATAAGCTTGCACCAGGTACTTGGTTTGGTTCTTAAGCAGTACCATGCAGCGTATGGTTTTAATAGAGTTAGTATCGGTTAGGTAGAAATCTAACTGTAGGCCATCGTTGAATTTCTGCAGCTTTTCATCCTTCACGGTATAGTCGCCAAACTCGCTGGCATACAACTTGGCTAAGCGCACAAATTCCTTCTCGTTTTCCATTTTGTAATACCTACTATTCTTAAACACTTCTACCGATATAGCTTCGTTGTTGTTCTTATCGAAATACACTTGGCTCTCCTTTACTACATCGCTAGTATCAACTTTCGATTTGCCATAGTACTTATACTGCATACGTGTAAGGCTAGTGTAGTCAAACTTAGGCTCATACGGCACCTTACTAGTCATAAACACAGTAGTGTCAGTTAAGTCGTAAAACTTAGTGTACTCAGGCAGGCCAAACTCCATCGATTCAAAGAAACGGTTGATGCTTGGCGTTTGCTTGTTATAGTATGCAGCCGCTATATAGTAGGTCATGTTTTGTAGTACATACATTACTTCTACATTGCGCTTTTTGCTATCGGTATAGGTAGCCTTTAGTGTTTTATAGCCTTTGTAGTTTACAAACTGCTTTTTAACCTCGGTAAAGTCGTTGCTCTTGGCAAAATCGCGCGCAGTTACACTTAGCGCAAAGGTATCTTCCTCTAGGTACCTTGTATTGCCCTCGGGCATAGCGCTTACGTAAAATACGGTATTGGTCTTTTCATCGTTGGCAAGTAGGTCGGTAGTAAGTAGCATTGATGACAAAGCCGTTTTGCCATAGAACACAGGCTTTTCAGGCATTTCAACGGTAAAGGTTTTAT
>JAFDYM010000109.1 GCA_018267435.1 Bacteroidota bacterium
AAAGACGGCATAGGCGGCCTGTGGGAATACATCAAGGAAAAGGTAGGCGACCTGAAGACCATGGTGGTGGACGGGCTGATGGACATGCTGCAAAGCCAGGTAATACAGGCGGGCATAACCTGGCTGTTGGGGCTATTGACCCCTGCGGGAGCCTTCGTGAAGGCCTGCCAGATGATCTACAAGATCGTGATGTGGTTCATTAACAACGCGCAGCGCATGCTGGAACTTGTAAACACCATTATAGACAGCGCTGCGGATATAGTGGCACACAACCTGGCGGGTGCCAGCGCCAAGGTAGAGAAAGCCATAGGTAAGGCGGTGCGTATAGCAATTAGGTTCTTGCTCGAGGTGAAAAACCGCGAGAAACAGATGATTACTATTGATTTATAGAGTCAAAAATGTGTTGCTGGTGAAATAGCAAGTTTATTAACCATTATGTTAAACTTTTTTCATAAAAAGTTCTCTAACCTAAACACTGCGCAAATACATTGCGTATATGCTAATTACTTTTGGCATTGTTTTTTTAACTTTATAAGTATATTAGTAATCCAATTTTAAGGATATGATGCGTGGCTCAGATAAAATGCAATTGATTGAAGATAAGGCGAGTGAATCTCTAAAAGCAGTTTTTACTGCAAATTTGGAATTGCCTGTCGATTTAAAAAAGGTTTTGTCCCATTTCGGACTCGAGCTTGTGATAGGCTCTTTCGAGGATAAAAATATTGCAGGTGCCTATATGCGTGCCGAAAAAAAAATATACGTATCTAAAGATAATCCGTATAATAGAACTGCGTTTACCATAGCACACGAGTTGGGGCATCATGTATTGCATAACAAAGGTGAAGAAGTATTGTATAGGCGAAATACTGATTTCGGCGAGGTAAACGCTCAAGATGAAGCTGAAGCAAACTGGTTTGCCGCAGCACTGCTAATGCCCAAGGATAAAATATTTCATTTATGGAGTATAACCCAGAATTTGGAAAAAATGGCAACAATATTTGGCGTTTCTAGTTCTGCTATGTTCTGGCGCTTAAAAAACTTAAAATTGATTTCTTAAGAATTTTATGGATACCCCTGATACAGAGCATACTACTGATGAATCGCAAAACATAAGCCAAGTATTAGAAAAGTTTATTCCTCAGAACATCTCAGAAGTTCCTGGTGAACATGCAGCACTAACTGCCGCTGACGCGCAAATGCATAACTTACGTGTAAGAGATAATTCATGGAAACTAAGTGCTAGGCAAGAATATGGAAGTTTTTTTACCATACTTCTTATAGCACAGAATATGGCTGTTTTTGGTATAGTAATATACTGTATAAAACACGATAAGCTGGAGAATCTACAGCCAATCTTATCAATACTTATAACAGCTACCTTAACTGAAACATACTTTATCATTAGAATAATGGTTCAATGGATGTTTGCAGATATTGATTATAAGAGGATCAGCTAAAATTTTCACACCTACTCGGATTTTCTCGCCTAGTATATTTAACTATAAGATATTAATAATGTAATTGTGCTAGATGATAGCATTGATATTTATGCTTCTGCTTTATATTTATATATCAATAGGATATAGAAGTTTTTTATTAGCAGCAGCTTTGAATATATTTTACACTTTAATGACATAATTGGTTTTGATAAGTCGAAATGTTGTAATAAAATTATGTTGCATTTTTTAGAAGTAGTATTTCTTTAATGAAGGATACTATTAATTGAAAATAGACGTTAGAATAGTACTAGATAGTTGTAAATCACATTATTACCTTAATAATTAATAACCCCACCCTGCCATGGCAATAGATTTGATAATTGTAGATGACCACAGCATCTTTCGCAAAGGTTTGAAGTTGATTTTTGAGCAGACGCGTGATATAAATGTAATAGGTGAAGCTAACAACGGGGAAGAGCTTTTAAATATGCTTGAGTTCAAGTCTCCTGATATCGTATTGCTTGATATAAACATGCCTAAGCTAAATGGTTTGGATACTTTGACTGAGTTGACAAAGAGGGGGAAAAAGAAGTCGAAACCGCTGCATACAATTATATTATCTACCTATGATTCTGAAGCATATATAGTTAAGGCAATCGAAGAAGGCGCTTCGGCGTATATGAGTAAACTATGTGAACCTGATGAACTTGTTACCGCAATAGAGTACGTATACGAAAATGGTATTTATTTTGATGGTAAAGCTAACAAAGCCATGCAGCTGTACTTAACTTCAAAACGAAGGAATAAGGCTAATATAATGGAGGAGCTTTACCTAAATAGTACCGAACAAAAAGTTTTGAAGTTATTATGTAACGAATTAACGAGCACTGAGATTGCTAGCAAAATTAATGTAAGTAAAAGGACTGTGGAGGATATAAGATATCAGTTACTAAAGAAAACAAGTACTGTTAATTCAGTAGGGTTGGCACTTTGGGCTGCAAAAAATGGATTAGTAGAATTGTTGTAAATCATCTGTGTAATGTTCAAATCAATTATTGGCGATTTTATTGTACCTAACGATACCTCCGGAGTCGAATTGCTCGCAATAAAGGATTGGGAACCATTTGCCAAAGACATTTTTAGTAAGTATGTTAATAGGGATGCTACTGTTATTGATATAGGTGCTCATATTGGCTATCACACGGTACAATTATCAAAAGTGTGTAGCAATGGCCATGTGTATTCATTTGAACCTAATCCGGAACTATTCTCAATAGCCCAACGCAATCTTAAGGAGCATAATTGCAATAATGTTACACTACTCGAATTAGCTACGTCAGATGTAAATGGATCGGGCTTTCTTACAGAGGAGGAGAATTCTTTTCTTACAGCAGTGACTAATAGCGAAACTAGCAGGGCTATTGAGATGATTAGGCTGGATACGTTCTTTCATAGTGTTGGACCTATACAGTTTATAAAAATGGACGTAGAGGGGCACGAAATGCAAACGCTGCAAGGCGCTAAACGTATTTTAAAACGAGACAGGCCTATAATATTGATAGAGATTTGGGATGTATCGCTGCCTGAGTGCCTTAGACTATTGAGTGAAATGGATTATTCTTTGACGCATGTAGCCACGGATAACTACCTAGCATTTCCTATCGATACATTTTTACCTGCCATTTAATGTATACGGCCATCTATAATCTATAGATGGCCGTATTTTTTTTAGAACTATATCAAGTTAAGCTCGTGCAAGCATAGTGCTATGTATCCAGCCCAGCTTTTCACGCAACGTAGAGGCACTTACTATATATACATTGAACCAGCCTCCATTTGCTGAAATATATTCAACCTTAGTTCCTTTCTTCAGTTTACCCAATACATTTGTTGCATCCATGGCTGGTGAAGAACGGAAATTCACGTCTTCGGTAGTGGTTTTGAATATTTCACCCGAATCGTCAGATCTACCAATGATTTGAGCTGCGAATGACGTCATAGGGAATGCTGGCCCAGGATCTGCTTTTCTAAATGGCGCAATGTCTTCATGCCCAAGTACATCTTTCAAGTTGTAATTGCGCATAAGTAAGAGGGAAATTTGCTGTAGTACTTCCATTTGTTTCTGAGGGTAATTGTGCCAAGCTTGTTCGGTATCCTCATGCTTGTGTTTAGCAAAAACAATGTCGGATGCTGGAATAACTTTACCTGAAACATTGATGTATTTATCGCCCGATTTAGTTAACCTACCCGAATTGTCAAGTTCAATACCAATCGAATAGTTATTTAAACCAACTAGGTCCGCCCATCGGCTTTGTCCCGCATGCCATAACGATTTATTGAAAGGACCTAATTGAGCAATCTTACCGTCGCGTCCAATAACCAAATGGGCAGATGCCTTGGCTAAAGGATTCATCAGCCAGTTTACGCTGCTATCGAAACTGTTTCCAGCAGTGTAATGGATTATAAGATATTGGGGGGTAATAGTCCCACCTTGATTAGGTGTCGATAGTTGCTGAAGTACTGGATCGCTGGCTTCAGCCACAAGTTTGTGATTTGTAATTTTCATGGTGTGTTTGGTTATGTTTTGATTTATTAAAATGTTGGTGGTTATTTTTTTACAGAGTTTCGCAACTTCATTACCTTATTTAGAAGGTCAAACCAGAAAGGTGCGCCCAAGCTTATAGCTAGTGCTGTTAATATAAATCCTATCAACTTATGATATTTAATCATACCATATACTACATACAGTATTCTTATCTTGATATTGTACAATGTGTACATTTTGTTTACGGTGCTCTGATAAGCTAATTCTGGAGAATGTACTTTGAGATAAAATGCCCTAGCCTTTAGGGAATCGCTAACAAGTTTTAGTCCCTCATAGCTTTGGTGGATTGTTTGAGGGTCAAGTGGTGTTTTTATTAAAGAGAATCTTTCGATAAGTTGTAACTTGTAGTTTATTTCAGCCCAGGTTTGCTCTGGGCTTCTTTTTTCTACAATTATTTTCTTATTACGAATGTTTCCATTCCCTTTTGTTTGGGTATGATCTATCGGTACAGCCGGGGTATTATATTCTGTTTTTACGGCTTGTAATTTTGTATTGTCTTTGTTTATTATTCCTGAATCAACACTGTACTTATACTTCAATAATTTATTAGCCAACCTGTTAATGCTATCTTGCTTTATTAATTTGGAAGTATTGATCTTTGCTTCATCAACCTGGGTGCTTTTTAGTCTAGCTTCCTCTACGGCCATATTATATTTTCTAATCTCGTTATCATTAAAGTAATTGATAAAAGAGTCGGTAGCTGAAGATAGTTGTACTAGTAGTAGGCTTTGTTGGTCAATAGTATCTTGTTGCAGTTTCTGTATAGAATCAAATTGACGACTGTATTCATATAAATATGAGCACTGTTTCAGGTCTTTAATAAATTGCTTGTTTGTAATGCCAAAGCCGTTGTAACCAATAGCTAAGAGATTGTTTGATTTTTGGAGATCTTCTCTAAGTATTTTTTCTGTGAAACTGCTGAGGGTATCTGCAGTAGTAGTAGTTTCTAATGCGTTTTGCAAATTTTCGTCATGCATAGCTATCGCCATATCCACTAACTGCCTTCTTGCTTCCTTGTCTATACTTAGCTTGTTAGTAATTTCAATGGTATCCAGATTAAACACTACTGCTAATGTTAATCCTATAGTAAATATCATCCATTGTGTTTGGCGTTTATACCAGGTACTCACCCTATTCATTCCATCATCAAACCATTTCTCTAGGGCCTCTTTGAACAATCGAACAGTTTCTATGTGTGTGCTTTGTTCGGACGATAAGGCATTATGTGCATTGTCTTGAGCATCGGGTTGCTGTTGAATAGGTGGGTTATTAGCATTTTTTTGTGCTGTATTATACGACTCAGTAAAGAATAGTCGTAAAATCTTAGCTACATCCGCAGGAAGAAGGTAGTCAGTAGCATCTGTAGGTTTAAAACTGCCCAAGTGAACATTACGTTTCTTCAATCCTATGTAAATCAACACTACTGTAGTAAATAGATTGATTTTTAGAATAACGTAGTTCTTACTTCTCCTTAAGTAATTAGGAGCATTTAATAATGTTTGTATAAGTCTATCAAACAAATTGACATTCTGATTCGGCTTAACATCGACATGATTCGGTAAAGTGGCTGCTTGTATGCTTACATCCAATAATTTTAGCATTGCCTGATAATCGCTATTAGGTCTTACTACTACATTTCCTAGCGCATCAACTTTTTGCGAATAATACTCATTTGTCTTTTCGAGCAATACATCGTAAAGAACTGCGGAGAAATTGCCGGGAGGTAAGTAGCTAGGTATTGTATATAGAGTGCCTTCTCCATAGTTTTTGATAAGTGGATGTAAGTAAAACTTCAGCCATAGTTTGGGAACGGTAGGGTCTTCAAAGTCCGCATTAGTAAGTAATTGCATAATGCCCTTACGTAAGTTCTTGGCACGCAGGTTGAAAATGGTGGCAATACTTTCATTAACTGTAGTAGCCAAAAGGCTATACAATAAGAAAATAAAAATAAGGCCGATCGCAACGTCAAGTACTCCTGAGCTTAGCATCGTTGAAGGTTAATTGCTTTTGAATTTTTCGTAAGCCTTTTGCAGTTTTATATCATAATGGTTCTGCGTGTAATCTGGACCATTGTAAGATCTTGCGAAACCTCTCCAGTCCAGCTGTTGCAGGTTTACGTCAAGATGTACACTCTTAATGTAGTTACAGAATGCCTTTAGCTGTTGATATTCTACTGTTTGGGCTGAAACAAAATCTTGTACTGACTTAAAGCCGCATTTTGCAAAATTGAAGCCCATGATTTGGAATGCACCCCATGAGGCTGACTTCAACGCTGCATCCGTATGTATTCTTTTAGCACGTTCTAACCTATCATATTGATCAAGGGCATAGAAAGGCCGCACTTTGCTTATAACCCAAGTTGGGTAGAGTATATCTTCATTTCCTTCCGTTTTTTTCACGGGGTCAATGTTAACTGCAAGTAATTGCTTCCAGAATATATGTCCTTCGAAAAGGATTTTAGGTTTACCATCTTTTCTAAAACCATTGCCACCCGCTTCTACAGAGTTTATTGCTTTTATTGCTGCAGGTTCGCACTTAAGTAATTGTGCAGCCTCCATAAATTGCTCTTCAGTTATCATAATACATTACTTTAAAAGGAATATTAAAATTGGGATAGCTGCACCTATAGCAAATCCCCCAACGGTAAAGCCGATTATGCTACGCCGATTTAGCTTTTTGTAGTCTTTCAATATCTGTGCATTGTTACCAATTATCGTTTGTTGGTTCTTTGTCACAGTTTCATACGCATCAACTGATGTTTTGTATTCATTGATAACTTTGTAAGCGCTTGCAATAGTTTTCTCAGCTTGTTCTTTATATCTCTCGCATGAATCTATGCCTTCCAAAAGGGTAGATACTTCCTCTTGGCAACTGTCATATAGTACTACCCATTTGTTGGCTTGCCTTAAGGCATCAATCGAAACTTTAACGGAGTCGCTCAATATTGGAGTAGAATAAGCGAAGTGTTGCACTGTCGCTAAGATTAATAACAGAATTAACCTTTTCATTTGTGTTGTATTTAATTATTGAAATATCCTTTTTTATAGAGCTTATTTGTGCTCCTAGTTGCATTAGTCGTGCAGTGTCAGCTGATAGCGCTATTTCATATTTTACGGCATTTGCTTGAGCATCTCTGGCTATTTTTAAAGATTCCTTAACTTCCTTTTCCAATTGTTTGTTCTGCTTGGTCAACTCTCTTATTTCTTCTTTTAATTTACTAGTAGAATTACAAGTGGAAACAGATATCAAAGCAACAATTAGTCCTATTATAATTAGTATATAGATAAGGTTCTTCCTGTCCATAATTTTATGATTTAAGAGATGAATTCTGGTTTTTTAGAGGATGCGTTTACCACATCTATGGGTTTTGATAACCACTTGGCGGCGTTGTCGAAAAGGTCTTTTGATGATATGGTGCTTACTCCGTTTTTTTGACAAACCAAGT
>JAFDYM010000010.1 GCA_018267435.1 Bacteroidota bacterium
CCCGTAGGGCCAGTAATACCTTGTGGGCCCTGTGCACCTGCAACACCAGCCGTACCTTGAGGGCCTTGCGGACCTGCCGGACCTTGAGGGCCTGCTGCACCCGCAGTACCCTGCGCACCCGTAGGCCCAGTAATACCTTGTGGGCCTTGAGCACCCTGCGGACCCTGCGGACCTGCCGGACCTTGAGGACCCGCTGGACCTTGAGGTCCGCTTACAGAGTTAGAAGCCGTCATTCGCCATGCACCATTTATGTACATAAACGTAGCCGAGCCTGTAGTAGCTATTATGCTTGTACCCGCAAATGTTGCTGTATTATCGTCTTGGTTATAAATGGTAAGAATTTGACCTTCTTTACCGTTGTTTACGCTAAGGGCAGTAGTGCCGCCACCTGCTACTAGCTTTAAGCGGAATGCCGATACGTTATCCGGTATAAGCACCGTAGCGCTAGCATCATCCTCGGCTGGTACAAAGCTAATCGCCCCGTTTACCTGTAATTTTGTTTCGGGGTTATTGGTGCCTATACCAACGTTTTGTTGGGCATTGGCTAGCCAAGCAGCACATACAAGTACTGATAGGGGTAACAGTTTCTTCATCTCCGTGTTCCTTTACTAATTGTTTATTTAATCTCTACCGTTTAATTTATTGCTTCTTGGTCAAAGTTGAGGCATTTCTACAATATATCTTCATGACCTATCTCAGTACAGGAAACTTGAGCGCGGCTTCTTTCAATAGTTGTTGATTGCTAGTCTCAATTTTTTCGGCTTTGGCGCGGCTACGGCAGTCTTCTTTTACTTGTTCGAAAGGTAGATAACTGCTCTCCGTTTTGCTTAATACATACAACAATATCTTCGAGTTATAACCATCTATATGTAACAGGTCCGACATTTGCTTTACGTTCAACTTTTGTAAATGTGGCACTAGCTGTGCCTTGGGTGATAACAATGCATTTTTTTCTACCGATATTGAGTAGTCTGCGTTTTTCATCGATCCTATATAGCTTAATGAATCGGGCTGTGCTGCAGCAAGCAGCATTTGTTTTTTAGCCCTTTCAACTATGCTAGGGTTTTCGTTTATTATATAACCCAATATGTAGCTTGCATTCCCTGTTGTGCTGTAGCTTTCTTTATGGGCATTGTAATATACTAGTGCTTCTTGATCGGTAATTGTAGTGTTAGCCGCCAATTTTTGTAATACTATTTCGGCTACATAGCGTTTGGTTATGTATAGCTGTATGCTATCTATAAAATTTTGTTCGCTTGCAGTAAGGCTCTCTTTAGGTGTAATGCTGTATAGGTAGCTAGCTAGGCTATATTGCTTAGCCATTAGTTTTGCCATAGCAGCACTATCTAAATTTCGAGGAGCATCTACATTGGTGTACGATATTACTTTTACAAGTTCGTTTTCTGCACCTTTTTGTGCTTGTATTGCATTATATATAAACAAGCAAAAGGCTGCTAAAAAACAGCCTTTGCTTATATTGTTAAGAGGGGAAATTATCTTACTGGGCATACACTCCACGAACTTGGATTACGGTTATCGTCAAATACTTTTGCATTGTATGTAATAGGGT
Organism: Bacteroidota bacterium; assembly: GCA_018267435.1. Classification (GTDB taxonomy): domain Bacteria; phylum Bacteroidota; class Bacteroidia; order Chitinophagales; family LD1; genus Bog-950. The sequence goes on from JAFDYM010000010.1 coordinate 1,571, forward strand.
ATGCCTTGGCTCCTGAGCCTCCATTAAGCTGAAAGCCAATAGTTGAGTTTTGACCATTTACAGGTGCTTCCATTACACGGTAAAATACGTTTATCAGGCCGCTGCCTTCATGTATTTCTATTTGTCCATCCACGTCATCGCCGGTGTTATACCTGTTGCTATCAAAGTCGATGATATAAACACGGTTAGGCGCTGTACCTAATACGCCATAGCGGTAGCGGGTAACCATATCGGCACCATACCAAAATATCATAGGGCCTGTATAAGCGCTAGAGGGCAAGCCTGTATTTGAACAAGACGAGCAAAAATATTGTGTTGTGTTTCCGAAAGTAACTACGCCGTTGGTGTTCATCGATATATCAGAATAATCGGTACCGTTTATACGTATGCTAAAAGGCATAGTAGCGCCAAACTGCCCGTCATCTGTTGAGGCTGTCCAGCCAAATGTTAAGTCGTCATCGCTACTTTGGCCGTGCATAGACATGGTCCAAGCCGAGTTTGCTGTTTGTGTATTGTTAGAAGATACTGTTACTACTTCGCTCCACGCTGTAGCTGCATTGTCGTTCGTTTTGCGGAAAAACAAGCGCTGGTCAAAGAAGCTGCCTGCTAACTGCATAGCATAGTTGTTGGCGCTATTGCTGTGCCTTACATCTATCATATGCTGCCAGCCGCTTGCGCCGGCATAGTAGTTAGTTGGGGTAGAAGTTTCGTAAAAACCACTTTTGGCACCTGCATCGCCGCGTAAGCCAGCGTTATCGCGTGTTTCGGAACGCGAAAGGGCATTGCCCCAGTATACAATACCATCGGCACGTATGTTGCCTGTGGTATGTAGCTGCTCGGCAGGGCCTGTAGTGCCTATGCCTACCCTGCCGTTAGATGTTATGCGCATGCGCTCGGCGCCTGCTGTAAAGAAGCCTTGGTTGTTGGCACCCATAGGTTTTATATAGCTACCCCCAGCATAGCTGTAGTTGTCATCGAAAAACAAACCACCGCCCGAGGCCAACACAACATCGCCACCGCCACCTGCATGTATGGTAATACCCGAACCTGTAGCTGGGCCGGTTACGTCAAGTTTGGCCGATGGTGCCAATGTGCCAATACCCACGTTATAGGTTTTAGGCATTAATGCAATGTGGTTGCCACTGTTGTTAAGTGTAAGCAAATTACCGTTTTCGGCTGTTAACGAAAACTCGTTCGTTAGGTTGTTGGCACCTGTCCAAGCACCATCCCATAGAAAAATACCTTGCCTGTTAGCGCCAGAATAAAAGCCAAGCCATTCATAAGAATTATCATCGGCACGTACGCCGCGCATTAGCTCCAAGTGGTCGGCTGCTGAGTTTATAATACCTGTTTCGGTGCGTATGCCACCGTTTACATGTAGCTTTTCGCCAGGGCCTGTAGTGCCTATGCCTACGTTAGCTCCAGCGTTGTAAATGTTGGCATTGTTTAGCACCCAGGTGCTGCCGTTCCAGTATGTGGTATTGCCTGTAGCTGTACCTGCCGAAAGCAAACCTGCTGGCCCTTGGGGCCCCGCTGGGCCTTGCGGGCCTGCCGCACCTGCCACGCCCTGTATACCTTGCGCACCTTGTGGGCCAGCCGGGCCTTGAGGGCCTGCTGCACCTGCTGTACCTTGTGCACCCGTAGGGCCGGTAATACCTTGTGCACCTTGCGGGCCTGCCGCACCTGCCACACCTTGTATACCCTGTGCACCTTGTGGGCCAGCCGGGCCTTGAGGGCCTGCTGCACCCGCAGTACCCTGTGCACCTGTAGGGCCCGTAATACCTTGTGGGCCTTGTGCACCCGCAACACCAGCCGTACCCTGTGGGCCTTGCGGACCTGCCGGACCTTGAGGACCTGCTACACCCGCAGTACCCTGTGCACCCGTAGGGC
>JAFDYM010000110.1 GCA_018267435.1 Bacteroidota bacterium
GAACGATTGTGTGTTCAAATCAAGCACTGCTATATTGCATACAGGTGCTGTTACACTAAATGCTGCCCATGCCGGTGCCGAGTTATCGATAGTAGTACTTACTACACGTGCTACTACTTTGCCATTGCCTGCATATGCACCTGTAAGTATGCGGTAGCCTTGGCTTTCTATATTGAAGAAGTAGCTAGGGTCAAACTGCTCTGCGCCATTGTTTATCTTTAATATACCCGATGGCTTGGTGCTTTGGGTAAAGCCACCCGCCTTAGATGATGTAGAGAATGAATAGTGGTTGCCTGCTTCATCGGTTATCATAGCTGGCGAGCCGCCATAGTAACCTATAGGGCCAGTACGAGTATCTTTAAAGGTGTGTAGATATTGCAAGCCTGGGTAGCTGTATACGCTTACGTATGCAGTATCTGTTTCGGTAGTAGCCCAGCTAGCGCCTTCAAGGGTATAGAATGCTATGAATAGTTTGCCGTTCTCGATATAGCTATGGGTAGGCCAAGCATTCAAGCGTACATTGGCACTATCGTACGATGTGTAGATAGGTGTAGCAGCGCTTTGTTGTATCGATACATCAGTAGCATTTACTACTTGTATCTTACAATCGTAAGTACCACCTCCCCATGGTGCACCTATAGCTAGCAGGTTGTTTTCATCTATCTCGGTCATGCAGTCCATACGCTCGAATGCGAACTGCCCTTTTTCAACCAATGCACCTGCTTCGCTTATGTTATAGCCGTAGCATATATTGTTGGTATAGTCTATTGCAAAGTAGGTGTTGCCTGCCTTGCCATAGTAGTTCCAGCCTTGTAGTTCTACGCCATTGCCGGTAGCCGATATTACTCCGCTATCAAGGCTTGCAGCATTTACAAGGTAGTCGGCGGTAGGTGTGCCTGCTGTACGGTAGCCTAGCACATAGCCTGTAGGGCCTGTAGGTTCAGTATTATCTTTTTTGTTGCAGCTGCTTACTGTCAACATTATTGCCGCAAATGCAGCTACATTCCATTTGTTGAAGATGTTCATGTTGGTTGGTATTGATGTTTATTGTTTAGGTTGTTTTTTTTGAATTGATCGATATACACGCGGAACTTTACATTGAAGCTTCGGCCTGGGCGCTGCACTTTAAAGTTGTCGTAGCGCTTGGCATCAAGCAGGTTCATACAGGTAAAGCTTACATTGTACTTGCCGCCTAATGCGCTAAGGGTAACAGAAGCATCGTGCGATAGTTGGCGTGGTATTATGTATTTGCTATCGGCGCTCCCTTGGCTAGGCCACTTTAGGTAGAACTGCTCAACATACAGTGTGCTCCAATCGAAACCTACTTGGAACTTGTATTTGCTTAGCGGTATGCTTTGAAAGGCCACTATGGCATTGCCGAACAGGTATGGTATATTAGGTATGCGGTCTTTGTACAGTGGATCGGGAAAGTTGTTGTTCTGCTTATTGGTGTTGCGTATATCTTGATATGTGGCATTTACCTCAAAGCTTATCCATTGTTTATAGGCGTATTTAAAAGATGCTTCGTAGCCCATTATACCTGCACTAGCTAAGTTTTGGTATTGCGATGTTACGCCTATGGCCACTAGCCTTATCATATTGCTAGGCTTGCGGAATACAAAGCCTGCTTCTACGTTCAGCAAGTGGTCGTTCTTTATCTTCTGCCCATATAGTAAACCAGCATTAAAGTTGTGGCTCTTTTCGGGTGTAAGCAGTGTGTTCGATATCAGCAATAATCCATCACCGAACATCTCGTAGTTTTCGGGCATACGCGTAGTGTATTCGTAGCTCAGCTTAGCTTGAAAATGACGGGTAATGAATACATTGGTAGCTATACCCTCGCCGTGGTTTAATGCCTTGGTAGTATTGGCTACATACTCGTCGCTGTTAGGGTCTTCGGTATATATGTTGGCGTTCATGTTGAACAGTTTGGCAAACACGGTAGTGTTCCAACGGCCTTTGAACGCGCTAAGCTTGTACGATATACCAGTTATGTTTTTACTTAAGGTATTTGGGTTGCTAAACGGTATAGGGTTGTAGCTGATGGGGTCGCTGCCTTGGCGCCTGTACCACGAGTATGTATTGTTGATGGTAAAGGTGTGGTTCTTGCGCAGCACATATTCAAGTGTAGCGTTTACCAGGGCTGCATGGTCGGTAAAGCGGAACATGGTTTTATCCCAGTTCAATTCGCCCGATATAGAGTTGGTAGTTTTGATGGTGTAGCTGCCATCCCAATCATATTGGCGCGAACTGGTGTCCACCGTCATTGATTGGTTATGGGTATAAACAGCAGCCAATTTCAAAGTAAGGTTCTCGGTAAACAGGTTATTCTTTTGGTACTTAAGGGTAGGGGTGAAGGATCTATCGGTACGGAATACCTCGCCTGCCACCTTGGTCATGTTAGCACCTTGTTGTATCTCTTTTCTATTGCCCGAACCTATTAGGCCTATCAATAGTTTATCGGCCCATTTCTTGTTTACCACACCGCCTTCCACCATTACCGATGCCGATAGGTAGCCATCGTTGAATCGTTTGAACTCCTGTACTGGGCCTTGCTTGCCGGTGGTTTTATTGGTAAGCTGTGCGTCTATGTAATAAGTGTTGTCAGAGTAGTTGAAGAAGCCACTGGCATTGATAATGCCTCCCTTTTTGAAAGCTACACGGCTGGCTATGGCAGCTTGATGGCTATTGAACGAGCCGTAGCTGTAGCTAACATCTAAAAAGCTTTTGGCGTTGTTGTTGGTTACTAGGTTTATGGCACCGCCAAGTGCATCGGCACCAAGGGTTACAGGCACTACACCCTTATACACCTCTATGCGCTCTATTACGTTTACGGGTATGTTGTTGAAGCTTAAGGTTGGGCCAAGATAATCGGCAGGCAGACCATCTATGAAGAAGCGTACTTGGTTGCCTGTAAAGCCATTCAGCGAAAAGTTGAAGTCGGAGCCCATGCCGCCTTCTTGCCTTATACGTATACCGGTGCTGCGGTTCAGCACAGCATTTACATCTAGGTTTTGGTTTTGTAACGATGTTACATCTATC
>JAFDYM010000111.1 GCA_018267435.1 Bacteroidota bacterium
ATATTGGCAATAACTTTTTCATACTCCGAAAGTTTTAAGATTGAAAAGAAAAACTGAACACTTAGCTTGTACTAACAATGTAGGGGCATACCAAAAATTTGTCAAGCCTTTTTTGAAACATTTTTATAAGTGCTTGATTTAAAGCAAGAAAAAATGTGTTGCAAGCTATTGCTATCGCGTTTCGTTTTCCTTGTAGTTGATGTGCTCAGCACCTTTTAGCAGTTCTTGGCTTTCTTTTATAAACGAAACCTGCTGTACGGCGGTCATTCCGCGTAGTTTAAAGCAGTAATCTACCTCGCCTTCTCTACCCCAACGTACAGGCACATAAGGTACACTCACTTTGTTCTTGGTTTCAAACTGCTTTATAAACGCTTCCAACTGCTGAACTGCCTCGCCATTTACGCCTGTGCCTATGCTATAGAACGAAACGATATAGCGGTACTTGTTATCCTGTGTTTGTGTTTCGGGTGCGGCTTCCGCTTCGGGCGCGGCTACGGTTTCGGTTACCGCTACAGTTTCCTCCACCACAGGTGGCTGCTTGGCTTTGCAGGCAGTTAGTAGTACGGGTATAAGCAATAGGTATAGTAGGTTTTTCATGTGGTGAAGGTAGGGAGAAGTATTAGAATTTAAATGCCAAGCCTATCGTATTTGATGTATATACAAAAGCCGTTCGCTTTCTAATCTGTCTTATTAATTGTGTATCCTTACCGGATTCGGTAAGTAATACAATACCTCCAATTATAAGCCCCACTCCAGCTACTCCCATTACTACTTGCGCTGTTACTCTTTGGCTTCTTCTATCATTATAATTATTAGAAGTATTGTTTGAAGGTGTTTCCTTTACTGCCCACGCCATAGCACCTATACCTAAACCTCCTCCAAAAGTTGTCATTATAACGCCGCCTACAAGTTTGTTGTTTTTTCTATTGATAATCTTAGATAGGCTTAAACTGTCTTTTCGAACTCCTTGTAAAGTAGGATCTATTCCTAGCAGCTTAGCTTTAAGCGCATCGTATTCTGTTGATGTAATGAGCCCTTTTTCATACATCGCCTTATACTCGCCAAGCCTTATGGATAAAGAGTCGGATTGTGCGTATGACAAGTAGGATAGAAAAATCAGTAAGCAGCCTACAAAATATTTCATTTAGATATAATGATTAATATTAAGCGATTGTGTAATAAATCAAATTTACAGATTTTAGATAAATAACCGCCTTGAGAGTCCTCCGTTTTTGCGAGTATACAATTCAATCTGTAACTCGAAACTATAATAAAGAGGAATTTTCAACTCCGTACAAGCACCCAATAGTAAAAGGGTACGCTACTGCCAAATAATTTTAGGCTGATTTCTTATCTTCATTTACAATCATGAATGAAGTTGAACTAATGTTTGAGGACAAGGCTATAAAGCGCGGTCTTATGGCTATTTACACAAAGCAAGATGCTTTGCAATTTGTACTTGAATGCCAAAAGCAAAGTGTTGGAATATTAGGCATAGATGCATTTCGGCTATTTCCTGATAAGAACGCAATTCAGCCAAGCATGGAAGACAGTATAGATTTTTCTGGCAGCAGTTTTAAAGGAAATGATATTTATAGCGATGCGCTTGCACTCATCAGTACTCGCAAACCAGATATGTATTTCGAAATAGTATGTGCTTCTTGATGGCGTATATAAAGAAAGATCTTTCACTTCGTTCAAGATGACAAAGAAGGTTTAGCGCTATTATATACTATTTACCCTCTATGCTCTCGGCTTTCCTCCATGTTTAATCATTGTATTAAACCTTCGCGGTTCTCTGCGTATTCACTTTGCGCCCTCTGCGTGAAACTGCGTTTACCTCTCTCCAAACAACATACTACCCACCCTTACCAATGTAGCACCATGCTTTAGGGCTAGGTGATAGTCGCTGCTCATGCCCATGCTTAGTTGGCTAAAGGTGTCGGTATGGCTAAAGTACTTGGCCTTTAGCTCGGCGTGTAATTGTTTCAAGCCCTCAAACTCGCTTTCTATTTTGGCTTCGTCATCGGTGTTTGTTGCCATGCCCATCAGTCCGCGGATGCGGATGTGTTGCAGGCTTTGGTATTCCGCGCTGCTTAGTAGTTGGTGCAGTTCTTCTTTGCTTAAACCAAACTTGGTTTCTTCATCAGCTATAAATATCTGCAGCAGGCAGTCGATAGTGCGGTTGTTCTTCTCGGCCTGCTTGTCTATTTCCTGCAATAGCTTTAGGCTATCTACGCTATGTATTAGGCTTACATAAGGGGCTATGTATTTTACCTTGTTAGTTTGCAGGTGGCCTATTAGGTGCCAGTGTATATCCTTAGGTAGTTGCTCGTGCTTGGCGGTCATTTCCTGCACCTTGTTCTCGCCGAATATGCGCTGGCCTTGGTTGTATAGTGCCTGTATATCCTCGGCGGGCTTGGTTTTGCTTACTGCTACCAGCTTTGCACCATATTTATCCAGTTCCTGCGTTATCTGCCTGTATTTTTCAATGTTCATTACGTACGAACTTTTACTTTTGGGCAGCTAAGTTAATATGAAGAGGTTAATCGCGTTTTGTTTTATAGCTATGTTGCTACAGGCCTGCAAGCCCGAACTGCCGGAGATACCCGCCGACGTAATGCCTATGGAGCAAATGAAGGTGATACTGGCCGATGTACACATGGCCGATGCCCTAGCCGAAACCAAGGCGCAGGGCGGTGCTAACGAGCGCGACCTTAGCCAACAATACCTGGTGCAGATATTGAAGAACCGCAAGGTAACAATGGAAGAATTTAAACGCAGCTACGACTTTTACCAAAACACGCCCGTGTTGAACGATATGCTGTACGAAGATGTGCTTACCGAATTAAGCACACGTAATGCACATGTGAGTAAATAAGGATGTTTGTGTATAGCAAACCCTTTTACTTTACCCCCAATTAATAGCTTATGAATAAAGTAGTTGCCAATGCCGACGAGGCAGTACGCGATATACCCAACAATGCGGTGTTGATGCTGGGCGGTTTCGGCCTGTGCGGCATACCCGAAAACAGTATAACGGCACTTATAAAAAGTGGCGTAAACGGCCTTACCTGCATTAGCAACAATGCAGGTGTAGATGACTTTGGTATTGGCTTGATGTTGAAGACACGCCAAGTGCGCAAAATGATATCGAGCTATGTGGGAGAGAACGCCGAGTTTGAACGCCAACTGCTATCGGGCGAGCTAGAGGTGGAATTGACACCACAAGGCACATTGGCGGAACGCATACGCGCAGGCGGTGCGGGCATACCTGCCTTTTTTACCCCTACAGGTTATGGCACCGAAGTAGCCGAGGGCAAAGAGACCCGCGAGTTCGACGGTAAGATGTATGTAATGGAGCAATGGCTGAAGGCCGACTTTGCCATAGTAAAGGCATGGAAGGGCGACACCATGGGCAACTTGGTATACAAAGGCACTGCGCGCAACTTTAACCCTATGATGGCTACCGCAGGCAAAATAACTATAGCAGAGGTAGAGATACTGGTACAACCGGGCGAGCTTGACCCGAACGAGATACATACGCCGGGTATATACATCGACCGCATATTCCAAGGCAAGGACTACGAGAAGCGAATAGAGCAACGTACCGTAAGCAAATAACATTAGAACCAAAAAACACTATAAACCATACTATGCAATTCAGGTTTACCGATAGGGTACTTAAATTGAAGATTCGCTTGGCCTTTGCCATGCAGCAGTTAAGCTTGGCAGGCTACCATAATTTTGCAGGCTATGTAGGCAACTATATAGTACAGCTTAACAATGAACTGGACGAGCTAAAATATGTAAGCACCAGCGCCGAAGCCGAGGCGCACCTTGAAAAGGCCTACAAGTACCTTACCGAAATACAGAACGTGTTTTTGGCAAGCAAGCTAGGCGTAGGCGAGCAGGTAGACGCACAGACCTTGGGCATAATAAACGAAATGCGTGCCGAGGTGAAAGAGATAATGCGCAAACAACAGTTTATAGGCAATAATGCCAACTAGACGGATGACCGATGTCCGATGACGGATATAGAGAATGTGATAATGTGGGGTTGAGAGAATTAAGAGAAATAGAAAATTAGATAATTGTAGAAAGCACTTTCGTTTTTTTATTCCCCTCTCCTTGGGAGAGGGGCTAGGGGTGAGGATGCAAAAAGGCAATTAAGAAGATTAGGAGAATTGAGAAAACTAGAAAAATAAATCACTGCTCTGCTCCCTTCTCCAAGGTGGAGAAGGGTTGGGGATGAGGTAAAAAATATAGCGTATGCCACTAGATAAATTCGGAATAGCGAAACGCATAGCGAAGGAACTGCGCGATGGTTATTATGTAAACCTAGGCATAGGTATACCTACGCTGGTGGCCAACTATATACCCGAAGGTATAGATGTAGTGCTGCAAAGCGAAAACGGTATGTTGGGCATGGGTCCTTTCCCGAAAGAGGAAGATGTAGATGCCGACTTGATAAACGCAGGCAAGCAAACGGTTACCATGCTAAAAGGTGCATCGCTATTTAGCAGCAGCGATAGCTTTGCCATGATACGCGGCAGCCATGTGGACCTTACCGTGCTTGGCGCTATGGAAATAGCCGAGAACGGCGACATAGCCAACTGGAAAATACCTGGCAAAATGGTGAAGGGAATGGGCGGCGCTATGGACCTTGTAGCTGCTACCGATAACATAATAGTAGCCATGATGCAAACCAACCCGAAGGGTGAGTCGAAGCTATTGCCTGCATGCACCTTGCCGCTTACGGGCAAGGCTTGTATTACCCGTGCAGTTACCGATTTGGGTTACTACGAAATAAAAGACGGAGCCTTCCACCTAATAGAAATAGCACCGGGCGTAAGCGTAGATGAAGTAAAGGCGAAGACCCTAGGCAAGTTGGTAATAAGCCCGAACCTGAAAGAAATGGAAGCCTAATAGCTTCTTGTTTTTATACCCTAATTGGCGCCATGCGTAAGCATATTACTACCCTCTTATTTGCATTGGGCACATGGGCGCTGCTGGTGTGGCATAGCGGCTACCGCTTCGGCACTGGCGACCATGTTGAGTATCTGCCCTATGTAAATTACATACTTGATAACTCGCTTTACCCACACGATTTTTTTCTTCAAGGTTTAATAGAAAAAGTACCGAACGAGCGTACCGTGGTATGCGAAACCTTTAGCCTGTTCGGTAGCTATTTGGAGCCTGCACTATTTGCACTGCATATACTGTTTACGGTATTGCTAATAGTAGGCATGCAGCTGTTAGGTACGGTGCTTACAGGTAGTATAGGCATAGCGCGTATAGCTATATTGCTCAACTTTATGCTGTTCTTTAACCATGCACTTGGCGATGTAGAGCTATATAGCGATGCCTTGCAAGGCAGCAGCATGGCTGTAGGCATTATTGCCTTTGCTTTGTATTATTTCTTTAGGGCACGCTATATTCTTGCCTTCGGCTTAATAAGCTTAGCATCTATCATACATCCTGTAGAGGGGCTTACGGTGTTTTTGGTTATGGCAAGCACAGCAGTTGTATTGGCTTTGCAGAAACAGATAGTCTTTGCCGAACTGGCAAAGGCATTGGCACTATATGTATTTACTGCGGGCTTATTTATAGCTTACTTTTTAATGGGCAAGCTAGATGGTATCAATGCCTTGGCTAGCACGTTCGATAACGATACTTTCTTCTTGATATACCACGAGTTTAGGCATTCGCATCACTATCTTTTTAGCCACCAGTTGGGTGTAGATAAGCTGTTGTTTGCGGTGTTTATTGCAGTGGGTTTTTGGGCGGGTAGTACCAATAAAAAGCTGTTTTGGTTTACCTTGTTCTCGCTGCTAGGTACTATAACCTATGTGCTGTGCAGCGACTACCTGCATGTAGTAGATATTGCCAATTTGCAGTTCTACAAAGTATCGCAATGGGTTAAGTATATAGGCTTATTGTTTATGGTAAAATACGCTTTGGCATATCTACCTATAGTAAAACAACTGGCAGAAAATATGTGGCTGAATGTAGCCGCAACCGTATGCGCTGTGGCAATAGTTATCAGCCTTTACTTCAACCCCAATACCGTGGGCAGGCAGTATGCGTACTATGAGTTTGGGCATGATTGGAAGAAGCAAAACGATATGGTTGACATTAGTTTGCTGATAGATAGAACCATTGACAAGCAAGCGGTGTTTGTGCAGCCTTTCAGCACTACCGAGTTGAAGTATTTCGGCAAAGTATCTTCTTATGTTGACTGGAAGGCGTTTTTGAAAAACAGAGGAGCCTTGTATGAATGGTATAGGCGCATACAGTTAGTATATGGCGTATCAATAGCAGATAAGGAGAAAGGCTTCTTTCTACAACAAAAAGCAGATGCGCATCATGCTAGTCTTAGCACAGCAGCATTGCAGCAGCTAAAGCAAGAGGGTGTAACACACTTATTGGTTAAAAAAGATGCACCACCTGCCACAGGCAAATTAATTTTGCAGAACAACAGCTATGCAGTATATCAACTATAACGGCAACATTTATAAGGAGCATGAGCCTGTAGTGCCTATTAGCAATAGGGGCTTTAAGTATGGCGATGGTTTTTTTGAGAGCATGGTAATGTTCGACAAAAAAGTGCCTTTGTTGGACTACCACATGAGCCGCGCCGAGTTTACTGCCGAGGTGTTATCGTGCAAGTTTCCCGTAGGTTTCGAAGATGGTTTTTTGGAAGGTTTGATATTGGATTTGGCAGCGGTGAACGATGCTGTTCAGAATGCGCGCGTGCGTTTGCAGTTCTTCCGCAAAGGGGGCGGCCTGTACCTGCCCGATAGCGATGAGTTAGGTTACTGCATAAGCATGGATGCCATTGAGCATACGCAGTTTGATATAGGTAAAGGCTTAGTAGTAGGTATGCGCGAAGATTGCTACAAGCCCATAGCCATGAATAGCGACTTGAAGCACACTAGCGCCATGGAATACATTATGGCGGCACAGTTTGCCCGCGCCGAAAAGTGGGACGAGATGATACTGCTGAACCACTATGCGCAAGTATGCGAGGGCCTAAGCAGTAATGTGTTTATAGTAAAAGATGATGTGCTGATAACGCCCGACTTAGATAGCGGATGCGTAAACGGCGTAATGCGCAGCTATATTATTGGCCTAATGGAAGGTGCAGTGCAGGAGCGCGACATAGAAACTGCCGACCTACAAAACGCCGATGAAATAATATTGACCAATGCGGTGCGAGGAGTACAGTGGGTAAAAGAGTTTAACGGCGATATATATGGCAACAAAAAAGCGGTGGAACTCACCGCTTTACTGAATAAAAATTTGTTAGGTATTTAGTTTTTATTGGTCTCCGAAAAGGCTTTCATTGTAGCCTCTATTTTTGGCTTTGCAGCTTCATATGCTTTATAGCCTTCTTCGCCAAGTATTATACGCATATTCCCCTCTAAGTGGCCTTGTTGGCGGGTCATGTAAGCTTCGTAGCGCTCAGCTGTAGTATTGTCTGGCATGCTAAAAAGCTCATCTTGGTGCAATTGGCTTTTTCGGAATAGTTCGCTTATCTGCTGGTTTTGCTCTTTTGTTATTTTTATTTCAGCATCTATGGCCTTTAAAAAAGCATCGGTATAAGCAGGTGTAGTAAGGCGGTATAATTTAAACGACTGCTGCGCGTAAGTGGCCGCTACAAAAGCCAAAAACAATACGGCAGTAGAGAATAATCTTTTCATTTTCAGGTTTGTTTTACTCAAAGTTATAAAAAAAAGAGTGCTATTGTGGTACGAACTTTTGATGTCGTAATTTGTTCCAATGCTTATGAATAATACGCCAATTAGTGTGTTTTGGTTTCGCCGCGACCTAAGAATCGAAGATAATGCCGGGTTATATCATGCATTAAAGTCGGGTTTGCCCGTTTTGCCCCTGTTTATTTTCGATACTGAGATACTGGACCTACTAGAAGATAAGGCTGACAAGCGCGTACAGTTTATATACAATGAGGTGAGCCGCCTACGCGATGAGCTAAAGGAGCATGGCTCGTCCATCATTATCAAAATAGGTAAGCCTGCCACGGTGTGGAAGGAGCTGATGCAGGAGTACGACATAAAGGCCGTATATACCAACCACGACTATGAGCCTTATGGTAAGGCGCGCGATGAGCAGATGGGCGAAATGCTGCTGAGCAAGGGCATCACTTTTCAAACCTATAAGGACTGTGTGATATTTGAGAAGGATGAAGTAACCAAAGATGATGGGCTGCCATACACCGTTTTTACCCCCTACAGCCGCAAGTGGAAGGCCAAGTTGGAGAAATTCTACTACAAGCCTTACCCCACTACCAAGTATGCCAAGCACTTTGCCAAAAGCAAGCCGCTGCATTTGCCTACACTTAAGGAGATAGGCTTTGAGCATAGCGATTTTGCATACCCCGCCCGTGTGGTAAAGAACAACATAATAAGCAACTACGATAAAACGCGCGACATACCTGGCATAGACGGTACCTCGCACTTAGGTTTACACTTACGCTTTGGTACGCTAAGCATACGCAAGCTATTGGCTTATGCGCTTGAGCGCAACCAAACCTATGTAGGCGAACTGATATGGCGTGACTTCTATCACCAAATATTGTGGCATTTTCCGCATGTAACTAAGGGGGCTTTCCGTAAGGAATATGATGCCATACAATGGCGCAATAACGAGAAAGAATTTGAGCAATGGTGCCAAGGCAAAACGGGCATACCGATAGTAGATGCAGGTATGCGTGAACTAAACGAAACGGGCTATATGCACAACCGCGTGCGCATGATAACGGCTAGCTTTCTTACCAAGCATTTATTGATAGACTGGCGCTGGGGCGAAGCATACTTTGCCGAGAAGCTGTTGGACTTCGACCTATCGGCCAACAACGGTGGCTGGCAGTGGAGTGCAGGCTGCGGCACCGATGCTGCACCTTACTTCCGCATCTTCAATCCGCTTACACAGGCCGATAAATTCGATAAGGATAGAAAATACATTAACCGCTGGGTGCCTGAAGCTGGCACTTCAGCTTATCCCAAACCCATAGTAGACCTAAACGAAGGTCGTGATAGATGCTTGGCAGCCTATAAAAAGGCACTAGCTAAATAGAGTGTCGTTTCACGCAGAGGGCGCAAAGTGAAGACGCAGAGAACCGCAAAGGTTATTAAGCTATTCTTTGTGTTCTTTGCGAAGCCTTTGTATTTGCTTTGCGTGAAACGGCTGTTATTTTTAAAAACTGCAATTCCCTTTTTCTGCGGAAAAATATACGCATACCACACTTATGCCAGTGGCACAGTTTTATTGCCTATAGATTTCACAAAAAATAATCTATTATGAAACCTAACATTGGCATTACAGACAAAAATCTGAAAGGCGTAACCACTTTGTTAACTAAGGTATTGGCTAATCAACACGTGCTTTATATCAAAACGCGCAACTTCCACTGGAACGTAGCGGGCGACAGCTTTATGGAGTACCACTTGTTGTTCGAAGGCCAGTACACCGACCTTGAAACTGCTATTGATGAAGTAGCTGAGCGCATCAACAAATTAGGCGCAGTTACCATGGGCAGCATGAAGGAGTTTTTGGCCACTGCTACCTTGAAAGAATCAACTTCTAAAACGCGCGATGGCAAGACAATGGTAAAAGAACTATTGGCCGACCACGAAGCGGCTATACGCGAACTGCGCGAAGACATTGATAAGTGTGAAGATGATTTTAAGGATAAAGGTACTGCCGATTTCCTTACTGGTTTAATGCAAGCGCACGAAACCATAGCTTGGAAACTAAGAAGGTATTCCCTATAAACTTCGGTTATGAAAAAGAAAAACAAAACAAGCCTGTCGCAATTCTTTACCAAGTTTTCGGCGGTGGTAATAAAGTTTACAGGCAGCCCAGCTGCCTTTTTTATTGCCCTGTTGGTAATAGTAATATGGGCAGCCTGCGGCCCCATTGCACAGTTTAACGATACCTGGCAGCTTATCATCAACACCAGTACTACCATCATTACTTTCCTAATGGTGTTTTTGATACAGCAAAGCCAAAACCGCGATACGCTAGCCATGCAGCTAAAGCTAAACGAACTGATAGCTAGCAGCAAAGATGCCAGTAACCACTTGATAGATATAGAGGACCTAACAGAAGAAGAGCTGGAAGTGCTGAAGAAGTACTATGTAAAGCTGGCCAAGCTAGTGAAAGAGGAGCAAGACATACGCTGCACCCACAGTCTCGACGAAGCAGAGGAAACGCATAACGAAAAGCACAATAAAAAGTAAAAATTATAAACATAAATGGCTCCACTTCTCCATGGTGGAGAAGGGGCTGGGGGATGAGGTAAACACTATGAACTTAAGGTCGGACGGGCCATACTGGCTATACAATACACCACAGCTATACACCTACCCTACATTGCATAGCAACGTAAGCACCGAGGTAGCTATAATAGGCACAGGCGTTAGTGCTGCGCTTACTGCTTATGCATTAGTTAATACAGGCTGCAAGGTGGTAATGCTTACCAAGCACCACCCAGGCACCGATAGCACTGCGGCTAGCACTGCCCTGCTTCAATACGAAATAGATACGCCGCTGTACAAACTTACCGGCATGCACGGAGAAGCGGCTGCCGAGCGCAGCTATATGCTATGCCACGAAAGCATAGACAAGCTTGAAAAAATACACAAGCACATAGGCGAGCGGAAGATTTTCGAAAGGCATGATAGTGTGCTGCTGGCATCGTTAAAGAAAGATGTGCCTGATTTATTGCTGGAGTACGAAGCGCGCAAAACGGCGGGCATAAAGGTGGATTGGTTAAGCAGTGAAGATGTACAGCAGCGCCTAGGCTTTGATGCACCTGCGGCTATAATAAGCAAGCAGGCCGCTACTACCAATGCTTATCGCTTTACACAGCAACTTATAAAATGGTGTGTAGATAAAGGCGTGCAGGTGTATGACAATGCCGAGGTGATAGACATAAAACATAATCCGCGCAGCGTAACACTAACCACTAGCGAAGGTGTAACTGTTACAGCCAAGCATGCAGTAATGGCCGCAGGTTACGAAAGCACCAAGTGGCTAAACCTAAACGTAGCGCGCCTACACAGTACCTACGCCATGATAAGTAAACCCTTTGCCAATGACGAGCTACAAACAAAAGGCGACTTGATATGGGAAACGGCAAGGCCGTACATATACATGCGCACCACGCCCGATAACCGCATTATAATAGGTGGCAAAGACGAGCCCTTTGCGAGCGGTAAAAAGCGCGATGCATTGTTAGCTAAGAAAACGAAAGACTTACAGTTGGCATTCGCAAAGAAATACCCCAAGCTAACATTTGATGTGGACTATGCCTGGGCGGGCACCTTTGCCGAAACCATAGACGGGCTGCCCTATATAGGTGCTGTAAAGGAAATGCCGCGCGTGCAGTTTGCGCTGGGCTTTGGTGGCAATGGCATAACCTTTAGCCAAGTAGCCGCCGATATAATTACCAATACCATAACGGGCAAAAAGAACCCAGATGCCAAGCTGTTCAGTTTTTATAGAAAGCTAATGAAACCCGATATATATTAGCTGCCGTAAAAATTTGAATTATGCTGGAAATTGCATTTATACGCAACAATGCCGAACATGTAAAAGAACGCCTAGCCGTTAAACACTTTAAGGAACTAAACTTAGTGGATGAGGCTGTGGTGGTAGATGAGAAACGCCGTGCCATACAAAAGCAGCTTGACGATAACCTTGCCAAGCAAAATGCTATAGCTAAAGAAATAGGCGAACTATTTAAGCAAGGCAAGAAGGACGAAGCAGACGCCAAGAAGGCCGAAACCGCTGCGCTTAAAGAAGAGTCGAAAACCTTGGAGGAACAGTTGAGCAATAACGAAACTGAACTGAAAAACATATTGGTGCGCCTACCTAACTTGCCTAACGCATTGGTGCCAGTGGGTAAAACCCCAGAGGATAACTTAGTGGTGAAGGAAGCGGGTGTTATACCTGCGCTTTTTCCTGATGCCTTGGCGCATTGGGATATAGCTAAAAAGCTAAACCTGTTCGACCTTGAACTGGGTGTAAAGATAACGGGTGCGGGTTTCCCTGTATACCGTGGCAAAGGTGCTAAGCTACAGCGCAGCTTGGTAAACTTCTTTTTAGATAATGCCGTAGAGGCAGGCTACCACGAGGTAATACCGCCGCACATGGTAAACGAAGCTAGTGCCTTTGGTACAGGTCAGTTGCCTGATAAAGAAGGGCAGATGTACCACATTACGCTAGATGAATTTTACATGATACCTACCGCCGAAGTGCCTGTAACCAACATAGTGCGCGACGAGATATTGGAAGAGAAAAACATGCCCGTAAAGTTTGCGGCATACTCGCCGTGTTTCCGCCGCGAGGCAGGTAGCTATGGCAAAGATGTGCGCGGCCTTAACCGTGTACACCAGTTTGAAAAGGTAGAGATAGTGCAGATAGCGCACCCCGATAAAAGCTACGAAGTGCTAGATGAAATGGTGCGCCACGTAGAGGGCTTATTGACCAAGCTTGAACTGCCATACCGCATACTGCGCCTATGTGGCGGCGATATGAGTTTTGGTAGTGCACTTACCTACGACTTTGAAGTGTGGAGCGCAGCGCAAAAGCGTTGGTTGGAAGTAAGCTCGGTATCGAACTTTGAAACGTTCCAAAGCAATAGGATGAAGACGCGTTTTAGGGATGAGAGCAAAAAAACACGCCTAGTGCATACGCTTAACGGTAGCGCCTTGGCATTGCCACGTATAGTAGCATCGTTGCTAGAGAACCACCAAAGCACCGATGGCACGGTAAAAATACCAAGCGCCCTACAGCCTTACACAGGCTTTAGCATATTAAGCTAATAGCGATGTAAGAATTATAAACTACGCAGCGCCTCCAATAAGGGGGCGCTGCGTAGTTTTGGGTATGTAACAGGTCGGCTATTGCGCTTTTACTTCACCACAGTTAAGCTACCCTTAGCAGCTATCTTGTTTACAGTACCGAAAGCCCATTGATATGCACCAGCTGGTAAGCTGCTCACGTCCATCTGCGCGCTGAGGTACGACACCGGTACCTGCTGCATCAGTTTGCCCTCGGTGTTGTAGAGGAATAAGTAATTGTTAGGGTTGTAATGGTTGTAAGAAGTAAGGTCTATCTGTACTATATCTTTAGCAGGATTGGGGTATAGCCGCACCTTACTATCAATGTCTATATCTGCAATACCTGTAGTAATCGTGTCACAAGCACTACCTATTAGTGCTCCCATACGGTAGTGAACAATATTAGGGATAGAAAACGCATTATTGGTAGCAATAGGTAAGCCCCATTTTTCAAAATTGCAAGCCAAGCCTTTTTCATCTGGATTATTAATGGCATGCAAGGCATAAGTAAATCCTGTATAGTTTGCTAGATACATCTTTCCATTTGAACCTAATTGCATCTGATCAAACTTACCCAACTGTTCGTGGCTATCAGTCCAAAGAAAAACAACTTGTTCACTACTATCGATGGATATCTCATTTAAATCGTATTGCCTAAGTATGTAAAGCGAGTTCACGTATATAAATCTATTATTGGGCGAAAAACACAACCCATTTCCACCACCACCAATTATTTTGGTTTGACCATAGAAAATAAATGTATCTATTGGGATGTCAACTTTTTGGGGATTACTGAAGACTCCTTCACATCTATCAAAATCTAAAATAATCATAGGGCTTTTACCTGTAATGCTTGCATACTTGTTGCCGTCAGGTGAAAATGCAGACTGCCCTACGGCATCCGGCTCTTGCGATACCGCACCGATGAACTGTTCCCTGTGCAGGGTAATGCCTTCCGCCGTAACTAGGTATATAAAATAGCCGTTGGTATTATACCTGCGCTGCACCAGCCACCAGTCGCGCCCGTTGGCATGTTGGCAGGCGGTCATCTTGCCATCCATAAATTTATTGTCATTTACCTGTACACGCTTTTGGCTTACATCGCCCAACCCTCCATCCAGTTCCATATCTACAACCGAGTAATAGAGCCTATTAGTATAATACCAAGGCTCGTTGGCAAAGGAAAAGTCTTCCTGGCTTTGGTAAATGATATAGTACTCGTTATTGCGTTTAGGCAATACTAAAACATTCTGGCAGTCTGGAAATCCGTGACCATATTCTTGATTTACTAAATTATCTGCTAGTTGAAATCCATTAAACATACGGATGCCATTAGCAGAATATACATTTACCCCTTCCGTAAAAAATTGCAATTCTCCATCTTTATCACATATGCTAACTATATTAACTAACGTATTAACAAATGGATGAAAGCTTGATGTATCAATTGTTCCATTATCGTTAAAGGTTACCCTGCCCGCATAGCTACCACATACCCATGTCTTATCATATAACTGAGCAGCCAAGTATTGGCTACAGAGGCAAAGCAAAATGACATATAGTGGCTTCATGGTATGCAGTGTTTACGCCCCCCAGTCTTCCCTGTCCAAGCTGCGGAACTGTATAGCCTCGGCTAGGTGCTCGTTGCGTATCTCTTCGCTGCCTGCTAGGTCGGCTATGGTGCGGCTTACTTTCAGTATACGGTCGTAGGCGCGGGCGCTCAGGTTTAGCTTGGCCATGGCGCGGCTCAGCAGGTTTTTGCCCACCTCGCTTATCTGGCATATTTCCTGCACGGTCTGTGCTTCCATTTGCGCATTGCTGTATATGCCCTGCTTATCGGCAAAGCGTTTCTCCTGCACCTCGCGCGCCTTTATTACGCGCTCGCGTATGCCTTGGCTATTGTCGGTTCTGCGCTCGCCCGCTAGTTCGTTAAACGATACGGGCGTTACCTCTACGTGCAGGTCGATACGGTCAAGCAGCGGGCCGCTTATTTTGTTTAGATATTTCTGTACCACACCCGGTGCGCATACGCACTCCTTATCGGGGTGGTTAAAGTAGCCACAAGGGCATGGGTTCATACTAGCTACCAACATAAAGCTGGCCGGGTAGGTAATAGAAAACTTAGAGCGCGATATGGTAACGCGACGCTCCTCCATAGGTTGGCGCATTACCTCAAGCACCGTGCGCTTAAACTCTGGCAACTCATCTAGAAACAATACGCCGTTGTGCGATAACGATATTTCGCCCGGCTGTGGGTTGCTACCGCCGCCTACAAGGGCTACGTCGCTAACCGTATGGTGCGGCGCACGGAAAGGGCGGCTATACATCAGCGACGACTCTTTGCCTAGCTTGCCTGCCACGCTGTGTATCTTGGTAGTTTCCAGTGCTTCGTTTAGGCTAAGCGGCGGCAGTATGGTGGGCATACGCTTGGCAAGCATGGTTTTGCCCGCACCTGGGGGGCCAATCAATATTACATTGTGTCCGCCTGCGGCAGCTATCTCCAGCGCGCGCTTTATGTTTTCTTGTCCCTTTACATCGCTAAAGTCGTAGTCGTTACTCTGTACATTGTTGGCAAACTCGGCACGGGTATCTACCACAGTAGGCTCTATGTGTTTGGTACCTTCCAAAAACTCCACTACCTCTGCTAGGCTTTCTACGCCTATTACATCTATGTTGTTTACTATGGCTGCTTCGCGTGCGTTTTGCTTGGGCAGTATAAAGCCCTTGAATTTTTCTTTGCGCGCCTGTATAGCTATGGGCAGGGCACCCTTTATGGGCAGTACGCCACCATCAAGCGATAGCTCGCCCATTATGATGTATTTATCTAGCAGCTCGGTCTCTATTTTGCCATCGCCGGCTAGCATGCCTACGGCCATCGGTAAGTCGTAGCTGGTACCTTCTTTACGTATATCGGCAGGCGATAGGTTGATGATGCTTTTGCGGCGTGGTGCCTCGTAGCCGCTTTGCCTTATGGCGGTGCCTATCCTAAACATCGACTCGCGAACGGCACTATCGGGCAGGCCCACTACAAAGGTTTCTGGCTTGCCGGCTTCCACGCTTACTTCTACCGTTATAGTAGCTGCATCTACCCCATACACCGCACTGCCAAATGTTTTAACCAGCATTTTATATTGATATTAATTCGATTGTTATACGTAAGGCAAGTATACAAAAAGGTGGGGCTATTAGGCATAGCATTAACAATCAAATTATGCTTTTGTCGCTTTCTGCAATATATACCTAAATAATTGCCGTCTGCTTTAGCTGACGGATAGTGCTAAAGCATAATATTGGACTTTAGTCCAACAAATAGTTTTGGCTAAAGCCAAATTCATTCTAGCATACAACCCGTTGACTAAAGTCAACGGCAATTAAGAACATCACCAAAGCAACCCTTTACCACGTTAATTCGTAATAAAACAAAAAAGCAGTTGGCTAGGGTTGAACATACACAACCAATTGCCGAATTTTGCGCACTAATAATTATGGCACTACGAAACCAAACATTGAAGGAGGAAATTTACAACACCCTTAGCCATGGCGCTGGTGTGTTGTTCTGTGTAATAGCGGTGCCTATCCTCATTTTCTACGCGCTCGAGAAATCGAACATGGCTACTGTGTATAGTGTTAGCATTTTCGGCTTCGGTATGTTTATGGTGTACCTGTCGTCTACCTTGTTCCATGCCATACAGCACGATGGCGCCAAGCGCAAGTTTCAGGTGCTTGACCATATCAGCATCTACCTACTTATAGCAGGTAGCTACACCCCGCTAGTGGTTAAGTTTCTGCATAAAGATACTGCCACGCTTTTTTTAAGTGTAATGTGGGGCATAGTGCTGCTGGGTAGCATACTCAAAATATTCTTTACGGGCAGGTTTGCCGTAGCTTCTACCATACTATACCTGGTACTTGGTTGGATGGCTGTATTCATAATCAAGCCTTTCTTTAACAATGTACCACTCGATGTGTTTTTGTGGCTATTGGGCGGCGGATTGCTATATACGGGCGGCGTATATTTTTACATGAAGGAACACAAGCCCTACCACCATGCTATATGGCATCTGTTTGTGCTAGGCGGTACCATTACCCACTACGTAGCTATATACATTAGCGCACCGCTAAAGGGGGTGTAGTTAAGCAAGTGCTTCTTCCAGTTCAGGGAATATAGCCGCGGTATCTTCTTTTCTCAATGCATCTAGATCGGCGCACATTTTTTTAAACTGCGGCAACAAATGTGTTTCATCGGCAGCGTTCATAAACGTTACGCTGTTGCGGTATTCGTTTATGGCAAGGTCTAGCTTTAGGTGTCCTGTCAACTTATCTGCTTTTAGCCATTCTTCGCGGCCTGCTACTAGGTCCAGTTTGTGTTGCTTAGGAGGCTTTGGAGGGTTTGCTTTGGCGTAGTTTATCAGCCAATTTATATGCGCTTCTATTTTATCAGCAATTTTTTGCTTGGTGCTGGCGGGCAGTATACGCAAATTGTACTCCATAGGGTGGCGTAAGGTGTGTGGCATAAAATCATCTACTTCTGCCAAGCCGGCTTCTACCCATTCTCTATGAAAATCGGGTAGTG
>JAFDYM010000112.1 GCA_018267435.1 Bacteroidota bacterium
CAAACTAAGTGTTCTGAATGCTGTAAAAAACAAGCTGATTGCGAGGGTAATCGCAGTCGTTAAAAGAGAAAGGCCATACGAGAAAAACTATAATACAAATGCTTTGGTTTTGTCATAGAAATCAACGGCTACAAGCGCTGTTGTTATCCCTCCTACAAAGGAGGGAGTGTGCGAGGTGGTGCGCGGCAGGGAGGTGTTTGTATTATGCAAGTTTCATACACACCCCTGAATGAAACTTCTTATCGAAGTTCCATTCTTCCCCTCTTGATAGAGGGGAGAGAAAATGCGCTAAACTCGCTAGTAAGTAATATGCTTTTACGCCATCACCGCTTGTAGCACGGTGGCTTTTACATAGCCGAAATCGGAAACTGTATCAAGGCTTACGGTATGGATGGTGTTGATGAGTGCCTCGTTGTAAGGTACGGCTACCTTGATGTAGTTATCGGTAAAGCCATACATCATGCCATTGTCGTTCTCCGACTCGAACAGTACTTTGCGCTCGGTGCCTATGTGTTGTGCATAGAAGGCGCGCTTTTTCTTTTCAGATAAAATACGCAGCATTTTATTACGCTCCTTGCGCACGTCCATAGGCACTATAGGGCTTATGTTTAATGCGCGGGTATTAGTGCGCTCGCTATAGGTAAACACGTGCAAGTAGCTTACATCAAGGCCGTTGATGAAGTTGTATGTTTCCTGAAACTGCTCCTCTGTTTCGCCAGGGAAACCCACGATAACATCTACGCCTATACAAGCATGCGGCATAGCTTGTTTGATGCTTGCCACGCGCTCGCTGTATAGCTTGCTAAGGTACTTGCGGCGCATCAGCTTCAGTATCTTATCGCTACCGCTTTGCAATGGTATATGGAAGTGTGGTTGGAAGCTATTGCTAGCTGCCACAAAGTTGATGATGTCGTTGGTTAGCAGGTTCGGCTCTATAGAAGATATACGCCAGCGCGCTACCTCATCTAGTTTCTCCAGCTCCTGTATCAAACCGTGGAAGTCCTCTTCGGTGCGCTCGTTGCCATCTACGGTTTTGCCATAGTCGCCAATGTTTACACCGGTTAGTACCACTTCTTTTACACCTGTAGCTGCTACCTTCTTGGCCACTTCTACAGTTTTGGCTATGCTGCTGCTGCGGCTTTTGCCACGCGCCAGCGGTATGGTGCAGAACGAGCAGAAGTAATCGCAGCCGTCCTGTACTTTAAGGAAGCTACGGGTGCGCTCGCCGTGGCTATACGCATCGGCATAGAAGCCCACCTCGTTTATGTCGCCGCTTATTACCAGTGGCTTTTCGGCCTCCTCCAGCTGCTCAATGTATTCGTGTATCTTGAATTTTTCGTTGGCGCCCAGCACTAGGTTCACACCTTGTATGGCAGCTATCTCCTCCGGCTTTAGCTGTGCATAGCAACCCACTATTATCACCTTGGCATCGGGATTGGTGCGCTTGGCCGTTTTTACTATCTGCTTGGTTTCCTTATCGGCGTTCTGCGTTACCGAGCAGGTGTTGATGATATAATAATCGGCCCTGTCGCTAAACTCTACCTTTTGAAAACCCTGCTCAACCAATATGCGCCCTATGGCCGAACTTTCAGAGAAATTCAGCTTACAGCCCAAGGTGTGTAGCGCTATTTTGCGGTTGTAGTACATAAGTAAAAGGCTGCAAAAATACAGCAAAACGGGCGAATTGCCTATACCGTGCCGCTGATAGGCGTCATTATAACAAAAGCCGCTTTTGCCCCCCCTGTGGTACAATCAACACCGCACTTTGCACATTGTGTATTAATTCCATACCCTAGGGTAGCCTTTCGCCCATAAATTCGCTACCGTATATATGGAGAAAGTTCGTATTGGGATATTCGGTGTAGGCCATTTGGGCAAAATACACACGCGTTTGCTTAAAGAAATTGAAGGCTACGAGGTAGTAGGCTTTTATGACCCCGATGATAAAAATGCCGAGAAGGCCATAGCCGACTTTGGCATTACCCGCTATACCGACCCCAACAAGCTGATAGCCGATAGCGATGCCGTGGATATAGTATCGCCTACCATAACGCACCACAAGCTAGCTTACGATGCCATAAAGCAAACCCGCCATGTGTTTATTGAAAAGCCTTTGGCCAATACACTTGCCGAAGCCAAAGAGATAGTGAGCCTAGCTACCGAGGCTAATGTAAAAGCCATGGTAGGCCACGTAGAGCGCTTCAACCCTGCACTGCTTAGCCTCGATACCAAGAACATGAACCCGATGTTTATAGAGGTGCACCGCCTAGCCGAGTTCAACCCGCGCGGTACCGATGTAAGTGTGGTGCTTGACCTAATGATACACGATATCGACATTATTCTTAGCTTGGTAAAGGGCAATGTGAAGAAGGTGAGCGCCAGCGGTGTAGCCATTATAAGCAAGAGCCCTGATATAGCTAACGCGCGCATTGAGTTCGATAATGGCTGTGTGGCGAACGTAACCGCCAGCCGTATATCGGTTAAGAATATGCGTAAGATGCGCATATTTCAACCCGGTGCCTACATCAGCATGGACTTTTTGAAGAAGAAGAGCGACATATTCAAGATAGATGA
>JAFDYM010000113.1 GCA_018267435.1 Bacteroidota bacterium
TAGGTGTACTTCTCCATAGTTTCATACACTGCCTTATCAACTATACCGCGGCTTAGTATCTCCTCGCGGCTTATGTCTTCATCGTGGCCCTCTACGGCTTTGGTGCTAGGGGTAATTATGGGTGTAGGCAGTTGGTCGTTCTCCTTCAAGCCCTCTGGCAGTATAACACCGCACAGTACGCGCTTGCCCGCCGCATATTCGCGCGCAGCGTGGCCCGCTAGGTAGCCGCGTATTACCATCTCTACGCGCACAGGGTCGCATTTTTTACCTACTGATACATTCGGGTGCGGCGTGGCCAGTAGCCAGTTAGGCACTATATCAGCTGTAGCTTGCAGAAAGTGCGCTGCTATTTGGTTAAGCACCGCGCCCTTGTAAGGTATAGGCTTAGGCAATATGTGGTCGAAGGCAGAGATACGGTCGCTGGCTACTACTACCAGTTTGTTGCCTATGGTATATACGTCGCGTACCTTTCCGTGGTAAACTTCGGTTTGACCCGGAAAATTGAAATTGGTCGATTTAATCGTGTTCATTGCTGTTTGTAAAGTAAGCTGCGAAGTTAATCGGGGAATTGATTATTCCTCGCCTTTGCTCTGGCTTTCCGAAAGTTTGTTGTATGCCCTTATTATTTCTTTCACCAAGCGGTGGCGCACCACGTCGCTTTCGTTCAGGTAAATGGTAGAAATTCCGTCCACCTTCTCCAGTATGCGTATGGCAGTGCCAAGGCCCGATTTCACCTTCGGCGGAAGGTCAATCTGCGTAGGGTCGCCGGTTATTATCACCTTGCTGCTTGGGCCTATACGGGTTAGGAACATCTTTAGCTGCATATCGCTACAGTTCTGCGCCTCATCCAGTATCACATAGCTGTTGTCAAGCGTTCTACCGCGCATAAAGGCAAGCGGGGCCACCTCTATGGTGCGGTTTTCCATATAGTACAATAGCTTATCGGCAGGTATCATATCGTCAAGCGCATCGTATAGCGGGCGTAGGTATGGGTCTATCTTCTCCTTCAAGTCGCCTGGTAGAAAGCCCAAGCTTTCGCCTGCCTCTACCGCCGGGCGGGTAAGGATAATTTTCTTCACGTTCTTGTCCTTCAAGGCGCGTACCGCTAGGGCTACCGCCGTGTAGGTTTTACCCGTACCCGCAGGGCCAATGGCGAATACAATGTCGTTCTTCTCGCTCTCCTTCACCATCTGCAATTGGTTCTCGGTGCGGGCTCGTACCACGTGTCCGTTGTTGCCATATACTATAATGTTGTTCGGCCCTTTGTCCTTCTTCTCGGTAGCAGGCGCATCGTTCTGCACTATCGCTTCTATATTATCTTCTGCCAGCTTGCCATATCGCTCAATATGGTCTATCATCGACTGCACCTTTTCTTTAAAGGTTATCAAGTCATCGTCGCTACCCTCAGCCTTTATGCTGTTGCCGCGCGATACCATACGCAGGGTAGGAAAATTTTTCTTTATAAAGTTAAAGCGTGAGTTGTTTACGCCGAAGAAGTCTATAGGGTCGATGCCCTCTATGTTTAGTGTAATCTCTGCCAAATTGCTTCGTTTAAGTGTTGTTCGAATTTAAATAAATAGGCGCGCTTAATAGTGTATAGCAAAATATATCTATCCACAACTTTGTCCACCAACATAGCTTGCTATTAAATAAAGATTAACTCACTTTTGTTTAACAACAAGCACATGGCGCTAATAACTATTACATCCGACCTCGGCACGCGCGATTATTATCTCGCGGCGCTTAAAGGCGCCATTATAAGCCACTGCGAAAAATATGTGCCAATGGTGGACGTAACCCACCAAGTAAAAGCCTACGATATAAAAGAGGCGGCCTTTACAGTGCGCAACATGTATAAGTATTACCCTAAAGGCACCATACACATAGTGCATGTAAATAGCACCGATAGCGATGGCAAACTGCTATTAGCTATTGTAGATGGGCACTACTTCATCACCTTCGATAATGGCTTTTTATCCTTGGCGTTCGAGCGTATGCCGCACCAAACCTACGAGGTAAATGCCGAGTTGATGGAAGGTGCATCATTGATGTACGAAGAGGCTATAGCCAAGGTGTGCAACTTCTTGATAAACGAATACAAGCCGAGCGACTTTGCGCACCTTACTACCGAGGCCATAAGCTACCGCAGCATGCAACCTATAACGCGCAATGGCAGCATACGCGGCAGCGTAATATATATAGATAACTACGGCAATGCCGTAAGCAACATAACGCGCGCCACCCTTAGCGAGCACATAGGCGACAAGCCTTACAGCATATTTGTAAACGTGGCCAACACCAAGGCCATCAGTAAATTTTACAACGATGTGGAAGAAGGCGAAATGGTTTGCCTATTCAACAGCGCAGGTTACCTAGAAGTAGCCATCAACAAAGGCAAAGCCGAAAACTTACTCGGTTTAAAACTGGATAGCGCTGTTCTGGTTATGGTAGACTAAACCGCGAAGCGGTTTCCGTTTGACGTTTCATGTTTCACGTTTGTTGTCTTCAGTTTATCGTTTGAGGTTTGTTGTTTGACGTTGAATAAAAAGCTGAAAGTTGTTTGTTGCCAGTTGTCAGATTAATATTGCACCATGTTAATCCGCATCGTAAAACTAACCTTCGCAGCAGAGCGCACTGCCGACTTCATCAATGCCTTCAACGAGCGCAAACACCTTATCGGCGGCTTCGAGGGCTGCAACGGTGTAGAACTGCTGCGCGACATCAACAACCCCAACATCTTCTTTACCTATAGCCAATGGGATACCCCCGAACACTTGGAAGCCTATCGCATATCGGAACTGTTCAACAGCACTTGGGCGGTAGTCAAGCCTTGGTTTGCAGGAAAGCCCGAGGCATGGAGTGTGGAGACGCAATAGTTGCGGGTTACTGGTTGCTTGTTACTGGTTGGTTTGACGTTTGTTGTTTTCAGTTTGAAGTTTGAAATGAAAAATTTATTCGCTAGCCTAATTATATCCATGAGCCTATTCAGCTTCTTCTCTTGTAATAAGAATACTACAAATCATAGAACATCTACACAAGATGAAAGCACCATGATTGTAAGCCAAATAATAAATGGAGAAACATCAACATTTAGCTATGCCGATTTCCACGATTTGAAAAACAATAAATCTTATGACAGGTTTCTTACTGGCAACTTAAAACTAGCTACAGGTAAAGTAATATGTGTAGATCCTTTAGTTAGTCATCTTGCGTTGGCTCAAAACTGGAAAGTACCTACAGGTAGCTACCCTGTATATATTTATATTGCTACAAGTGGAGACTTTGATGGTAGGGTAGCATATGCTGAATTAAGTATAAATGATGAAATACCTGAATATTGGGAATACTCACTTATAGATGAAGCTAAGCTCAACAAGGCAGAGAAAAGTTTAAATGGAATGTATCCAGTTGATGCTGGCTTAAGTTGCTTTGCTGACCATGACGCGTTTCAATGCTACAAGCAGCATATAGACACCTTTTATAAAAAAAATCCTTCTGGCAACTATTATAATGACGTGCTTGAAAAGTATTTTAATGAAAATGCCCACATACCCCCTAGCTCAAGAGGGGAAGATTGGATAAACTACACGCCAGAAAGCTGTAGCGGCAATATAATCATGTTTGGTACTGGATGGGGTGATGGATTTTATGCTAGGTATGTGGGTTTCGACAAAAACGGGAATGTGGTAAAACTGATTACCGATTTCATCCAATTAGGCAGCGAAGAGTAATGTAGCAGCGAGTTTGTGGAGTTTAGGCGAAGCGAAATAGGTTTAGCCCTAAAGCCGTGCAGCCTTGACCTTTTGGTACTTTTGGGTCAAGCCAAAAGTACGGATAGAAAGAAAATCAAAAGTTGTTGATGACGCTACGCTTAAACAACAATAACGCTGGATTCTTAAGCATTAAGAAATATAACCTACCTTTTCAGAGTCCGACTCACCACAGTTTGGGCAAGAAGATGAAGTCCAACACCCTTCATCTCTACTAATTATATGCGCATGATAACATCCTTGGAATCCGCAGTTATTGCATTTGTGGATAGAAAAATCTGTCGTATCAATATCGCAATCAGAATTGGGGCACGCTTTAAAATATTGCATAGTATTATTAATTCTCAACCGAAATTTCTTTCACTTGACAAGGAGATACATAAAACTTTCCGCTAGCAATTCCTTTCAACTTCTCAACGGGTATTTTATTCGCGGGACGATCTAGTGTAGCCGCCCAACTCCA
>JAFDYM010000114.1 GCA_018267435.1 Bacteroidota bacterium
CATTAGCGTACGCCCTAACGAGAAGAGCAACCTGAACTTTGTAAACCAGCACGATGTATACCAGGAGTTTACCTATGTAGATAACAAGCAGTGGATGCTAAGCCGCGAGGAAGTAAGCTCGGTAGCGGGCCTGCTTAAAAAGAAGGGTAAGCTAAAGGCCTATGTTACAAAATCGGCTACCCGACAGGACTTTGAGTTCGAAGGCCAATACCCCGATTCGGTATTCAAAAACCCCGATACACGTGTATTGCTTGATAGTGCCCGAAAGCGCAACGAAACATTTTGGGATACCAGCCGCTACGAACCCCTAACACCGCAGGAGAAGATGGTATATTTTATTAGCGATACCATTAAACAAGTACCTGCTTGGAAGATGTACATGTGGCTAGGCAAATGGTTTACCGCTGCCTATGCCGAGGCTGGCCCTATAGATATTGGTAGGGTGCTGAACTTTTTTAGCCGCAACAATGTGGAAGGTTGGCGTTTCCGTTTTGGGTTCCGTACCAACTCGCAGTTTATGAACGGCAAGCCCGCTAACGACTTCTTCCGCAAGTTTTACTTTATGGGCTACTTTGCCTACGGCCTTAAAGACCGCGACTGGAAGTACCAGGCCCTTACCCGCCTAGCCCTACCGCGTACTAACGATAGATGGCAGAGCTTGGAGTTTATGTTCCGCTACGATATGCGTGTGCCAGGGCAGGACGAGAACCAAACCGTACTAAGTTTCGATAACATAGTTACCCTTATAAGCGGCCGTACTCTTAGCCGCATTATGAAGGTGCGCGAGTTTCGCATAGCATACGAAAAAGAATGGGTGCGCAACTTTAGCACCATTGCCATGTTCAACGAAAAAACGTACTACGATATACCAGGCGTGTTCGACTTTGTACGCAGGGAAAATGGAATTAATACACGTGTACCTAGTTTTAATATTACCGAGTTCTCTATCGATAGCCGCTACGCCTATAAGGACCGCTATTTCTTCAGCCAGTTGTTCCGTACCTTTCAAACCACCATACACCCTGTGTTTATGCTGCGCTATAGCGCCAACATAGTAAACATGGGCGGCAAGTATTCCAACTTCCACGCCCTGCACTTTACCTACAAGCAAAAAATACAGTCGCCATCTTTCGGTTATACCAAGGTTACGCTTAAGGCTGGCAAAATGTTCGGCAAGGCACCTTACACAGCAGCCTATATTACACAAGGCAACTTAGGTATATTGCTAGATAAATTCAACTATGGTTTGCTGCGCGAATTTGAATTTATTAGCGATCAATACGCATCCTTGTGGGTTGAGCACCACTTCGATGGCTTTTTCCTAAACAAGATACCTGGCATAAACAAGCTTCGCATACGCGAGGTAATATTTGCTCGCAGCCTTATAGGCACTTATGACTATAAGAAGCACAACCAAATGCTGGAAACCCCGCACGAGCTTGGGCAGCCCTTCCCCGTGCCGTATGTTGAGGTTGGTTTCGGCTTCGAAAACATATTGCAACTGTTTAGGGCAGATTTTATGTGGCGTGCCACTTACCGTAATAGCCCTGGCGTACCTACATGGGGCGTTAAGTTTGCCTTTACTCCTAATTTTTAGCGTAGTACGGCTATTGTATACAAACAATACTTATGCTCAAATAGCTAATGGCATTAGGCATTATTTATACCTTCGCCCCGCCTATTAGGGGCTATGCTTATACGTGACAAACGCCAACACCTCGCCGCACAATGCGCAAAACTGGCTGCTACTGGCAGCGCTTACCTTTATATGGGGTACCTCGTACATACTCATCAAAAAAGGGTTGATAGCCTTTAGTGCCGTTGAGCTGGCTTGCCTACGCATAAGCGTATCATTTCTGTTTTCGCTTCCATTTTTACCCAAGGCGCTTAAGCAAGTGCCAAAGGAGAAATACTTGACCGTGTTGCAGATAGGCATATTTGGTAGTGGCGCACCTGCTTTTTTGTTTGCCATATCGATGACGCACAGCGGCAGCGCCATCAACGGCATACTCAACTCACTTTCTCCGCTATGGACGCTCATCATAGGCTACTACATTTTCAAGGTAAATATTACGGCGCAGAAGGCCATAGGTGTGGTGATAGGCTTTGCCGGTGCACTGGTATTGGTTCTAGGCAAGGGTGGCGCCATACAGGTAGATGTGCTATACAATCTGCTGCCCATTATAGCTACCTTCTGCTATGGTATGAGCAGCAACCTTACCAAGCAGTACTTACAAAACCTTAGCCCCATATATACCACCAGCCTAGCCATGAGCATGATAGGCGCACCTATGCTAGCAGGGCTATTACTATTTACCGATGCACCTGCGCAAATTATTAGCGGTACAGCATGGCCATCGGTAGCTGCGGTGCTGGCACTATCGCTGTTCGGCACTCTTATAGCTTGGATGCTATTCTATAAACTGGTACAGCGCACCGATGCGTTGTTTGCCGCCAGCGTAACCTACCTTATACCCATCGTAGCATTGGCATGGGGCATGCTAGATGGTGAAACGCTAACGTTATACCAGCTATCGGGTTTTGGCTTGATAATGTTGGGTGTGTACTTTACTACAAGGCAGAAGGTTTAACATTATAGCGCGGCTGACGCTCTAACCCCGCCGAGGCTTGCTCGGCACTATAAGCCTAAAGGGAGAACCGCCGCGCTACGCTCCCTTTAGGGAGATGAATCTGTTTTCGGCAGAAAATAGATTCGGAGGGTAAAGCGCGGCAAGTAACAAAGCTCTCCGTATCTCGAGCCGCAAAGTATTGCGGCTCTACAGGGAAACCCTACACCACCGCTATTACACTTATCTCCACGTTCACATCCTTTGGCAGGCGGCTTACCTCTACCGTTTCGCGCGCAGGGTATGTGCCTGTAAAATAGCTTGCGTACACTTCGTTTATCTGCGCAAAGTCGTTCATGTTTTTAATAAATATGGTAGCCTTGGCTACGTTGCTAAAGCTTGCGCCAGCCTGGGTAAGTATGGCTTGCAGGTTCTTTAGCACTTGGTGTGTTTCGGCTTGTATATCGCCTTGAACCACTTGGCCCGTTGTGGGGTCCATAGGTATTTGGCCTGATACAAATAACAGGTTGCCCGCTTTAATGGCTTGCGAGTATGGGCCTATGGCTGCTGGCGCATCGGCGGTTTGAATAGCTGATAATTGCATGTATTTGGTTTTAGTGTAGTGCGTGTGCACTACTGAAAAAAAAGTATTTTGGTGCACGAATGTAATAACATGAAAATTGTAATAATAGGCGAACAGGCACGCGCTGCCGAACTAAGGGCTAAACTGGCCGCCAACACGCAGCTTGAAATAGACTATAGCGATGGCGACGACGAGGAGGACTACGATGAGTACGATGCCATCTTCGACCTGAACTTTGACGACGACTTTAGCAACCTGGAAATATATGCAGGCCTAAAGGAAACCCCTGTGTTTGTAAATGCGGTAAAAACTAGCCTAAACGAAGCCGTATATGCCACAGGGAGCAAAATACGTTGCCGCTTGTTCGGTATTAATGCATTGCCGGGCTTTATAAACAACCCTACTTGGGAGGTAAGCACCTACCGCAAGTTTGAAGCCCCAGAACTGGAGAAGCTAATGAAGACCATGGGTGTACAATACCTACCCGTGGAAGACCGCGTGGGCATGGTAAAACCTAGGGTAATATTTATGATAATAAACGAGGCTTGCTACACCTTGCAAGAAGGTACGGCAAGTATAGAGGACATAGACACGAGCATGAAGCTGGGCACTAATTACCCTTATGGTCCGTTTGAGTGGTGCGATAAGATAGGTATAACGGCAGTGTTCGAAACCTTGGCTGCTTTGTATGAAGATACCAAGGACGAGCGCTATAAAATATGCCCATTGCTAAAGACTAAGTATCTACGCAACGAAACCTTTTACCGCAAAGCAAAATAGTGAGTACACTGCTAATATATACGCACGAAACAACGCCAAGGCTGAAGTACATATTCGACCTAATGCTTACGGATTTGCTGTGCCTTAGCTACGAGCTTACTAGTGATAGCAATGTGTTCGATGCATATACAGGTGCCAAGTTTAGCTACAGCAAAAAGGCAATTGGCAACGAGCTACATTTCGAGACTACAGGTTTACTTTTCGAAACTGGTGTAAGACAACAAACTATTATTACGGCACAGCACGAGAACATACAAGGTATTTTTCCTACCCTTAAGTCAGCACTGCCGTTCGATATTTTTGCCTCTGCATTTTTTTTAGTTACCTGCTACGAGGAATATTTGAACGATAAACGCGACCAATATGGCCGTTATAGGGCAAGCCACAAGCTTAACTATAAGTTAGGCTTTTTGAACAGGCCCATGGTAAACTACTATGCCCTAAGCCTTGAACAGCTTTTAAAACAGCACTTCCCTACTTTGGTTACCAAGCGCCACCCTTTTAAGTACATAGCTACAGTAGATGTGGATATAGCTTTCAGCTATTTGTATAAAGGTTTTAAGCGTGGTGCTGGGGGTATAGTGCGCTCCCTTATGTTCAGCGATTTTAAAGATTTGAAGCAGCGCATATCGGTGCTAACAGGTAAGCAGAAAGACCCATATGACACCTACGACTATATGCTAGATGTGTTGCGCAAGCACCATATAGAAACGCGCTTCTTTTTTCTGCTAGCCGATGGCTCGCGGTTCGATAAGAACACGCCAACCTGCAAGCCGCAGTTTAGGGCATTGGTAAAAGATATAGCCAGCAAATACCCTAGCGGTATACACCTTTCTTTCAAAAGCCATATCGACCCCGACATTCAAAAAATGGAGAAGGAGCGTATGGAAGAAATAACAGGTAAAGCTGTTACACATAACCGTTTCCATTATTTGCGGTTTAGCTTGCCTAAAAGCTACAACCGCCTCATACAACTGGGTATAACCGATGACCACAGTATGGGCTATGGGCCACACGCAGGGTTTAGGGCCAGTATATGTACGCCTTATTTCTTTTTTAACCTGGAACAAAACGAAGTAACAAGCCTAAAGGTGCACCCTATAGCGTTTATGGATACTACCTTTGCGCATTACAAGCGCGAAAGTGCCGAACATGCATTGGATAAGATAGGCGAGATAATGAGCTACGTAAAAGAAACGGGGGGCACCTGTGTAGGTCTGTGGCACAATAGCTCGTTTACCGATATAGCCGAATGGAAGGGGTATAAATATGTGTTTGAAAGTACTGCCGCCAAGGCCTCGGCACTAATGGATGCGAATGAATATACGCACGCTTAAGCAACAAGATATTGACCGCAACAAGTGGGATGCCTGCATAGCCAATGCAGCGCAAAGCCTACCCTATGCCTACACTTGGTACCTTGATGCAGTAGCCGAAAACTGGGATGGCATAGTATATGGCAACTACGAAGCTGTAATGCCGCTTGTATGGCTACGTAAGTATGGCGTACCCTGTATGTATCAGCCCTATTACTGCCAGCAGTTAGGTATTTTTTCAAACCAAAGCATAAGCATTGAATTACAAACCGCGTTTATGGATATAGCGGCTTCGGCATTTCCGTACATAAGTGCTAACCTAAACGCCAGTCACGCACCTGTAGCAGCAAGCTATGGCCTAAGCGAAAAGAAGAATTTGCTTTTAGGTTTACATAAACCTTATACAGAGTTGTACCAGGCATTTGCCACTAACCACAAGCGCAACATTAGCAAAGCCGAAAAAGCGGGCTTGGTGTTTGCCACCAATACCGATATGCCTGCGCTAAAGCAGTTCTATCTTTCAAGTATTAACCGCCAGCGCAACGCTTGGTTCAATGCCAAAGCCGAGGCACTTTTCAATGGCTTGATGGATTCGCTGTTGCTGCATGGCAAGGCTAATATTTACACCGCCAACCTTAATGGCGACATACTGGCGGCCATGGTATTGGTGCCACAGGGCCAGCGTATGATAAGTATCATAAATGCAAGCAGCGATGCTGGCAAGGCAGTGGGTGGGTCGCATTTTGTGCATGCCAAGCTTATTGAAAAGTATGCTTCCACTGGACATATTATTGATTTCGAAGGCTCCTCTATTCACTCTATAGCGCGCTTTTATCAGGGCTTTGGCGCACAGCCCGAGGTATTCTACCATTGGCATACCAATATTTTAAGGCGCACCGCCCAACGCTTTTTGTAAAAAGCACATCAACTATTTGTTAAACCCCTGTTGGGCTTGGCAGAATTGTATTTTTGTATAACTTTATCTGTCCATACCGTAATATACTATGAGGAAAATTTACTTGCTAATAGTTGCTTGTGTTGTAAGTGCTGCCGCCATAGCGCAGGATATACACTTTTCGCAATACTATGCCTCGCCGCTTACGCTTAACCCAGCGCTTACGGCCAATATTAACGGCGTGTTTAGGGCGGCATTCAACTATCGCAACCAGTGGTTTACCATTCCGGTATTAAACTCGGTAGCTCCTTATCAAACTTATCAGGCATCGTTCGATGCACCTATACTGCGCGAGCGCCTAGGCA
Source organism: Bacteroidota bacterium (assembly GCA_018267435.1). Lineage (GTDB taxonomy): Bacteria > Bacteroidota > Bacteroidia > Chitinophagales > LD1 > Bog-950. The sequence continues at coordinate 6,507 of JAFDYM010000114.1, forward strand.
ACGATGGTTTCGGTTTTGGTGGTGCTTTCTATGCCGATAAAGCTGGCGATGGTGC
>JAFDYM010000115.1 GCA_018267435.1 Bacteroidota bacterium
AGCCCTTAACTGCTGAGCCTTTCGAGCAGACACGCTTAAGCTGTTTCTTCAACAAAGGCAAGCTGTTTTACATAGAGTATAACATCCGCCTGTTTATCTTTTTGCTATTTGTCAAGTACGATGCCCTATGCGCTATCGACTTAGATACGATAGTACCTGTATATCATGCTGGCAAACTAAGAGGAGCCAAGCTAGCCTACGATGCCCACGAGTACTTTACCGAAGTACCCGAGGTTATCCGTCGCCCGAAGGTGCAAAAGGTATGGCAATGGGTAGAGCGCAACTACGTGCCGAAGTTCGATGTTATATATACCGTATCGCCCACCTTGGCGAAGTTGTTTGCAGAGGATTACAACAAGGAGGTAGGGATGGTAATGAATGTACCTGTGCTGCCGGAGCAAAGCGAGTCACCTGTCACCCGTCTCCCGTCACCCGTCCCTTATCTTCTCTACCAAGGCGCACTCAACGAAGGCCGGGGATTAGAGCACTTGATACAAGCCATGCAGCACATAGATGCCAAACTGTTATTAGCTGGCGAGGGTGATTTGTCAAGCGAGCTAAGGGCTTTAGTAAAGCAGTTGAACTTAGAGAACAAGGTGGAGTTTCTCGGCTATGTAAAACCCGCCGATTTACGCGCTATTACGGCGCAGGCATACATTGGTGTCAACTTGTTGGAGAATAAAGGCCTAAGCTATTACTATTCACTTAGCAATAAGTTTTTCGACTACATACATGCCCGCGTACCGCAGGTATGTATCGGTTTCCCTGAATATCAGGCGCTGAACGATAAATACAATGTGGCTGTATTAACACAAAATTGCAGTATAGAAGAAATAAAAGGGGCTATCTTGCGTCTATTGAATAACAAGGATTTGTATTGCACTTTACAAAAAAAATGTGAGGTTTGCAGGCAAGAATTGAACTGGCAGCAGGAGGAGAAAAAGTTGTGGGCTTTCTATGAGCAATTATTCCAATAAGCACTTACATATAGTATCGTTTAACGTACCTTATCCGCCAGATTATGGTGGGGTAATAGACGTGTACTATAAAATAAAAGCCCTGCACGACCTTGGCATAAAAGTGCACCTGCACTGCTTCCACTATGGCCGAGAGGAAAGCCCCGAGTTGGCAGCCATCTGCGAGAAGGTACACTATTACCCGCGCAAAAAGTTTTACCAAGCTATATACAGCAGCGTGCCTTACATTGTGGGTTCGCGCCAAAGCGATGAGTTGTTGAGTAACCTTACTGCTGACGATTACCCAGTATTGTTCGAGGGACTGCATACTTGCTTCTACCTAAAGCACCCTGCACTAAAGAATAAGCTGAAGTGCGTGCGTATGCACAATGTAGAATGGGACTACTACCGCAGCTTGAAGGAGTCAGAGCGCAACTACTTATACAAGTTTTATTTCTATAGCGAATCGAAGAAGCTAAAGAAGTTTGAAGACGAACTACAACACGCCGATAAAATTTTCGCCATCAGCAAGGCCGACTACGAGTACCTACGCTTAACCTACGAGAACATACAGTACGTTAGCGCCTTCCATAGCAACGAGGAATTGACCTCGATACCCGGCAAGGGCAACTATATACTATACCACGGCAACCTAAGTGTGGTAGAGAATAACCAAGCCGCTATGTTCATAGCCAAGAAGATAGCCGATGGCATGCCTTACAAATTCATTATAGCAGGTAAGGATCCGCTAAGCTCGCTGAAGAAGGAAATAAAGAACATCAAGAACGTGGAGTTGATAGAGAACCCTCCGTTCGAGAAGATGGCGGAACTGATGCAGAACGCGCAGATCAATCTATTACTTACATTTCAGCAAACTGGCATTAAGCTAAAGCTATTGAACAGCCTATACCGCGGCAGGTTTGTATTGGTAAACGGCAAAATGGTAAACAATACCGGCCTTGAAAAGCTATGCATAATAGAAGATAACCCAAATGCCACCAAGCGCCTAATAAGCGACCTAATGGACATGGAGTTTACCCAACAGGACATCAACAAGCGCAAAATACAACTCGAAACAGGCTTCGGCAACATACACAACGCCACCCTTATAGCTAAGGAGATATTCGGCGTTTAAATACAGTTTAATAACAGCCGTTTCACGCAGAGGGCGCAGAGTAAATACAACGCAGAGAACGCAAAGTTTAATACAAGCTTTATGGGCCTTACTGTAACGCTTTACTTCTAAGTGCGTCTGCCACGCGCCTTCAGTCTATTGTCATTCTCTTTTTCCGTTGATTAAAATGAACGGCAACGAACTAGCGCAAATCTTTAGAGTAATATGTAATGGCCTTGAGGCTTTTGGCTTGACGGCGTTACGCGCACATAACAGCCGTTTCACGCAGAGGGCGCAGAGTAAATACAGCGCATAGAACGCAAAGTTTTAATACAAGTTTTTATTGGGGCTATAGTGTCTTGCTTTCAAAAAAATCTCTGCGGTTCTTTGCGTCTTCATCTTTGCGTCCTTTGCGTGAAACGGTATTTTACTACACATAATGCAGTCCCGCGCTCCATTCTGCATTCAATATCTCTTTCACGCGTTCATAGTCGACTTTGCTTTCTAGCCAATTCATATTGGTAGTATCTAGCAATACTATGCGCGCGTTAGTTTGCAGCTTGAAGTATTCCAAGTAGGCATTCTGTATGCCTTCTAAGTATTCGGCGGGTATGCCTTGCTCATAGTCGCGGCCGCGCTTTTTTATGTTCGCCAATAGCTTCTCTACGGGCGCGTATAGGTACAGCGTTATATCAGGCTTGGGCAAGCTAGGGTTAATGATGTCGAACAACATACGGTATAGCTTTGCTTCGTCTGCCTTTAAGTTGTTCTGTGCAAATATCAAGCTCTTTTGAAACAGGAAATCTGATACCGTGAAGCTTTTGAAAATATCGGCCTGAGCCAGCAAGTTGCGCAAGTGCTGAAAGCGCTCCGCCATAAAGTAAAGCTCCACAGGGAATGCGTGTCGCTCAGGGTCTTTGTAAAAGCCGGGTAGGAAGGGGTTGTCTTCAAACTGTTCCAATATCAGTTTGCCGTTCAGTTCCTCCGCCAGCATTTTAGCTAGGGTGGTTTTGCCCGCACCTATACAGCCCTCTATGGTTATAAAATTATACCGCACGGTGTAAGTTTAGCAAAACTTGTTAGAGATATGAATACATTTTTTTACCACAGATACCACAGATGAACACGGATTAAAAAAGCATCAGTATTTAAATCGGGTTATTCTTCTTGTATTATGTATTCTATCTGTGATAATCTGTGTTATCTGTGGTTGATAAAAGTTTTTGTATTTACCCCACCCACACCAGTTCTTTCTGCTTGTTACGGCTTAGCTTGCCGGCATCAAGCAGAAAGTCGATAACCTTGTTGTAATTATCGCCATCTAGGTCAAGCTTCATGCTGAGGGTATCTATGCCTAATGGCTCTGCTTTTAGCAAGGCTTCTACTTCTGCTACTGCTTTGGAAAACTGTTCATCTGTCAAGCCCGATTTCTTCTTTGCCAAGCATACATCGCATACGCCGCAGTCTTGGTTATCTTTCTCGCCGAAGTATTGTACCAACAGCTTAGTGCGGCAGGTATCATTCTCGGTTATGTAATTGTGTACTGCTTTTAATCGGTTTTCGTATTCCTCTTTACGCGCGTTGATGGCCTTTATATCTAGGCGCAGTTCTTCTTTGCGCAGGCGGTTTTGCAGGTATATCACCTGTGGCTTATCCTTGCGCGGCAGGTAGCTGAATATGCCCAACTCATCTAGCTTGGTTAGGTACTGTATGGCATCGTTTACAGTTATTTTTAGCCGGCCT
>JAFDYM010000116.1 GCA_018267435.1 Bacteroidota bacterium
AAGCGCAAGGCCTATAATAGATAAAATGATAGCCTCGATAAACGCTATAAGGTCTTGTACCTACACCATGCGTGGCAACGAGCGGATAAAGGGCATAAGCGGCCTGCGCGGTGGCGATATATTTACCAAACTACAAGTAAACCCACATAAGGTATATATGAAAATGGTAACCGATCCAAACAAGGATACCGAAATACTATATGTAAAAGGCGAGCGCGATGGCAAGGCACTTGTCAACCCTGGCAATCTTCCCTTTAATGTAAAACTAGCCCCACTTAATAGCATGCTTACCAAAGACCAGCACCACAGCCTACTAAGTGCAGGTTTCGGCTTAGTACCTAAAATAGTTGGTGCCGGCATTAAAAAAGCAGATGCACAAGGTAAATTCGAAGAGGTATTTAAGTACGTAGGCGATGTAACTTGGAACAACAAACTGTGCTACAAAGTAACTATTGAAGACCCTACCTATACCATAATTACCGTAACTGCGCAAAAAGGAGAAACAATGTACGCATTTGCACAAAGACTGCTTATACCAGAGTACAGTATAACCGAGCTTAACGGCATTAAAAATTTTGATGAAGATGTAAGCGGCAAAGCGCTGAAAGTACCTAGTAGCTACGCTAAAAAAAGCACCTTCTACATAGATAAGGCTACCAACCTGCCCATATTCCAGGAAATGCTGGATGACAAAGGTGTGTTTGAGCGCTACGAATTTTTCAATGTAGTGGTTAACCCTACTTTTAAGGCCGATGAGTTTACTGAAGATTTTTCAGGTTACGATTTTTAATAGCTAGCATACATCTCAAAGGCGCAAGTATTGCGTCTCTCAAAATACAAAAGCGCAGGGTGCAAGCCTGCGCTTTTTTTTGTGCGCTAGATGGTATTCTACGTACCTTTGTATTATGCTTTCTTATTGGGAGAAACAACACTTACTGCAATACGACGTAATAATAGTAGGCAGCGGCATAGTAGGCCTTTCTACTGCGCTTAGTATTAAAGAGGCAGATAGCGCCACGCGCATACTAGTGTTGGAGCGCGCCATAATGCCTACAGGTGCCAGCACCAAAAACGCAGGCTTTGCTTGCATAGGCAGCCTTACCGAAATACTAGACGACCTAACGCGGATGCCTAAAGAGGAAGTAGTAAGCCTAGTTAACCTGCGCCTGCAAGGCTTGCGCAAATTGCGCGCACGCTTAGGCGATGCCAACATAGGCTATGCTGAAAATGGCAGCTACGAATTGATAGCGCATAGTAATGCTAATTGTATAGAAAGAATAGCGGAGGTGAATGCACTGTTGCGCCCATTGCTGGGTATGGATGCTTATACCGTAGATGATAGCAAGCGCGAAGCCTTCGGCTTCTCTCCTACCCATGTTAAGCACATAGTAAGCAACAATGGCGAGGGCGAGTTGAACAGCGGCATGATGATGCGCAGTCTTATAAACCTATGCATAGCTAAAGGCATAGAAATAAAAACAGGCTGCGAAGTAGCACGCGTAGAGGATGAAGGCAGCCATGTAAACGTGATAGTAAAGCATAGCTACCTAAATACCGAAGTAGCTTTTAAAGCGCAGCAAGTGGCTATATGCACCAATGCCTTCACCAAGCACCTATACCCCGAAACGGCACTACACCCAGGCCGTGGGCAAGTGCTTATAACCAAGCCTATTGAAGGCTTAAAAATTAAGGGTGTTTTCCATTTCGATGAAGGCTACTACTACTTCCGTGCTTTAGGCGATAGGATACTGTTTGGTGGCGGAAGAAACCAAGACTTTGAAGGCGAGCATAGCACCGAGTTCCACTACAACCCGAAGGTGCAAGACGACCTGCTACACAAACTACAAAGCGTAATACTACCCGATACACCTTTTGAAATAGAAGACTGGTGGACGGGCATTATGGCATTCGGCGACACTAAATTCCCGATACTAAAGCAGCATAGTCCGCGCGTGTACATAGGCGTACGCATGGGCGGTATGGGCGTAGCCATAGGCAGCGAAATAGGCGCGCATTTGGCGGCTATGATGGCTTAAGAATTCAACCACTAAGGGCACGAAGGTTTTTCACGAAGGGCACAAAGTGAATACAAAGAATGCAATGTATTGAACCATGTAGAAACAGCCGAGTAAAGCCGAGAATATAAAAGATTTTACACAGAGGCACGGAGTACACAGACAATAAATACAGAGGAGTACAACAAATCTCGGTGATACTCTGATACATCTGTGCATCTGTGTAATTGTATTATCACTTAAGGTATAATGCCTACAGCATGAGCGCGCGTGGCAGCCAGAACTAATGCGAAATACGCAACAGTACCCGCGCCATATCATTTGTATTTAATCTGTGAATCTGTGGCAAACAAACTCTATCAGAAATGATAAGCCAAGCCGAAGGAATTGGTACCGCCTATGAGGCTGACCTTCTCTTTTAATTTCTTCGCCTTACTATTATCAACCAAAGCAGAAGTAATAAGCGCTATTCCGCCCACGAACATGATACCACTAGTGGCAAAGATGGCATACTGTGGGCCTGAGTTATTAGTACCGTTAGCTAGGTTAGCCTTTTTAATGTTGTTCATAACCACTACGCCAGCACCTGCTATGCCACCACTAGCAGCAGTAAGCACCACGCCAGTAGATAGCTTAATGGTAAAGCGCTTTTTGTATAATTCAATCGTCGGTTCGGGTGCTTGTTGTAGGCTATCCTTGGCTAGTAGCTTTGCCTTTAGCTTATTGTACTCCTCTATTTTTATTTTACCATCGGCTAGCCATGTATCATATAGCTCCAGCTCCTTCTGCGCCTCGGGCGAGGACTGCGCAAAAGTCACTGCAAACAACAGTATACCGAAAAATGTAAATAGATACTTCATATTGGCTGTGCGCAATTTAATAGGCTTTGGCAAAAAGCACTATATTTTAACGCATTAAACGCTATTTGCGCATCCCTATTATATTTGCCTGCATGATACACCGCTTGCTACCCTTTGCATTATTCGCGCTATTGTTTTCATCGTGCGCTAAACTGCCCATCGATCCATCGCTAAACCCATTGAAAGTTTACAAGCCAGGCGAAACGGTTAGTTTTGCCGTAATAGGTGACTATGGCAAAGATACCGAAGGCGAGCGCAAGGTAGCAGCCATGGTAGATAGCTGGAAGCCTGAGTTTATAATAACTACTGGCGATAACAACTACACCTTTGGCGCAGCGGGTACTATAAAGGCCAATATAGGCAACCACTATTGCAACTATATATATAACCCCGATGCACCTACTACACAACAGTGTACAGGGCAAGCAGCTACTGACCAAGTAAACCGCTTCTTTCCAAGTCCGGGCAACCACGACCACTACAGCGCACCTGCTATGCAGCCATATCTAGACTACTTTACCCTACCTGGCGATGAGCGCAACTACGATTTTGTGTGGGGCCCAGTGCATTTATACTCTATTAATAGCGGTGCAAGCGGAAAGGTAAACTACCCCGACTCGCCCGAAGCTAAATGGTTTACACAGGTTGTAACCAACAGCAATGAGCCATTTAAGTTTGCGTACTTCCACCACCCACCATTTTCGGCTAGCAACCACGGCAACAACAATAAAATGCAGTGGCCATTTAGTAGCATGGGTATAAATGCAGTGCTATGCGGGCACGACCATGTGTATGAGCGCATAAACGATAAAACCGATAGTAGCGTAGTATATATGGTAGTGGGCAACAGCGGTACCGATAACTTTTATGGCTGTAACGACCACCCACTAGATGCCAGCCGCTTTGATGTAACATGCCGCCAAAACGAGTACGGCGCCATGCGCGTACGTGCAACCAAAACCAAGTGCATATTCGAGTACTTTACGGTGAACGACCCAACGCACCCTATGGACACTTACATTATTTATAAGTAGACAATGCTTCCGATTGCGTTACGACTCTTGCTTTAAAGGAGCAAGAGAGTACAAGGCAATTGCATCGTTACCCTCCAAAGCGATTTCCTTTCATGAAATCGCTTTTCCTCCCTAAAGGAAGAGGCGATGCATCACGTAATCAATATCACAGCCGAGCGGTTCTCCCTTTAGGGAGTTAGAGGGTAAAGCGAGGCAGAGTATAAAACAGTAAATAACATGATAATAAACGCAAGCGTACAGGTAGTACCCATAACCAAAGTAGAGGAGGCATTCCCTATAATAGACCAGGCTATAGCCTTGATACAGCAAAGCGGGCTAAAGTACACCGTGGGCGCATTTGCCACCGAGCTAGAGGGCGAGTATGATGCTGTACAGGCCCTTTTAAAGCAGATATGCGACTTTTGCTATGGGCAAAAGGAGATGCAGTTTTTGGTGTATACCAAATTGCACCTAAGTGGCGGACAGGATATACTGGCAGCCGACAAAACGGGGAAATTCAGTTAAAAAATTGTTTTTTATTGTACGGAACGCTTTTATTACTTTTGTAAGATTAATTTAGAACAAACAAAACAGAACAGCTTTTGAACAGTCCAGTAAAACGTCCTTTTGTACCGCGCGGTCGCGCACCATTTAAAAGAGAAGCAGAACACAAAATCAACGAGCACATCCGAGTACTTGAAGTACGTTTGGTGGGTGAGAACATTACCCCAGGTGTGTACTCTACTAAAGAGGCCTACGATATGGCCGTTGCCCAAGGTCTTGACCTTGTGGAGATATCTCCAAACGCTTCGCCGCCGGTATGCCGTATAGTTGACTACAATAAGTTTCTATACGAGAAGAAGAAAAAGGAAAAAGAAATAAAAGCCCACAGCAAAAAGGTAGAAGTAAAAGAAATACGCTTTACACCTAATACCGATGACCACGATGTGGACTTTAAAGTAAAACACGCCGAGGCTTTCCTAAAAGAAGGCAACAAGGTAAAGGCTTACGTTATGTTCCGTGGCCGCGCCATAGTGTTTAAAGAGCGTGGCGAGCTATTGCTGTTGCAATTTGCCGATAAGCTAAAAGAGATAGCCAGCGTAGAGCAGCTACCGCTACTAGAAGGTAAGCGTATGATGATGACGCTAGCACCTAAAGCAAAGAAGAAATAAGCATTTGGACGCGCAACATAAAGCAGCAAAAGTTATATCGGGGCTAGTATTACTAGCCTCGATTTTGCTTTTAATAGACTACTACATAGCACCCAAATATGCCTTTGGCCTAGTAGGAGACACCGAAGCCCATACCGAAACAGTAACCAATAGGTATGGAGGCAGCCGCCTAAACCAATATGCATACTGGTATGCAAGTGGAATAAAAATATCGTCGAACAATTTTAAGTGCGTAAACTTGCTGCCCGGCGACTCAATAATTTTAGCCCGCTCGGCCATATACAAGCTACAAACCGAGCTTACACCCCTAAGCGGCTATTACAAGGGTATTAGCTGCCGGGCAGAGTATAACCCATTCGGTGCTAGGGGGTTATTTATTCTTTTGCCCATACTTTTTTGCATAGGCAGTATACGCAGCAAAGAAAAAGGAGGTAGCATAATAGGGGCCGCGGTGGCCTTGGCGAT
>JAFDYM010000117.1 GCA_018267435.1 Bacteroidota bacterium
AGGTAGCACCAGCAGTAGTATGCTTTACTATATATTCTTGGTTTTTACGGCTCTTGCTAAACACATATAGCGCAAGTGGCTTCTCTTTGCTGTTTACTAGGCGTATAGCTTCATCCAGTGTTTTGTAAGTAACTATTGGCACCAATGGTCCGAATATCTCTTCGTCCATTATCAGCATATCGCTAGTTACATTGGTAAGCACGGTTGGGCCTATGTAGTTATCGCTTACATCGGTTTGGCCGCCTATTTCTACCTTGGCACCTTTGGCTACGGCATCATCCAATAGCTTCTTTATTCTACCAAAGTGGCGGTTGTTTATTATGCGGCAGTCATCTGGGCTTTGCTGTGGGTTATCTCCATAAGCTTCCTTCAATACACCTCGCAGTATGCTTACAAACTCATCTTTCTTCTTCTCGTCTATCAACACATAATCGATGGCTATACAAGTTTGACCCGAGTTGATGAATTTGCCGAAGAGGAAGTTTTTAGCTGTAGCTTTCAGGTCGGCAGTATCATCAATAAAAGTTGGCGATTTGCCGCCAAGTTCCAGCGTAACACTGGTTAGGTTTTCAGCCGCAGCACGCATTACGGTTTTGCCATGCATAGGGCTACCGGTAAAGTGTATGTGGTCAAACTTCAGCTTCAGCAATTCTTCCGATACGGTGTGGTCGCCATCTACTACGGCTACTTCATTTTCGGCAAACACTTCTGCCAATACCTCGCGTATTATTTTAGAAGTGTTCGGTGTGTACTCCGATGGTTTGATGATAACAGCATTGCCTGCACATACACTACCTATCATATTGCGGATAGGAATTTGGAAAGGGTAGTTCCAAGGGCAAAGCAATAGTGTGTTACCCTTAGGTTCCTGTATTATTTTCGAGTTGCTACCGAACAAAGCCAATGGTGTATCTACTTCCTTATCGGCTGCCCAGTCGTATAGGTTAGCTTCAAAGTTTTTAGCCTCCATTATTATGGGGTATATCTCGGTAAGGTCTACTTGCAGTGCTGGCTTTTTAAAGTCGGCATATAGCGCTTGCTGTATCTGCTCGCGCTTATTCATTATTACCTCGCGCAGCTTTTTTACCTTTTTAAGGCGTTGCGATAGGGTAGTATCCTTTAGGTTCTGTAAGTTCTTTTTCTGTGCATCGAAAATGCGCAGTATTTCTTCCAGCTTAGTATTGGCAGCTATATTTATGGCTACCGTTTTAGGTGCTGTAGCGGTGTTCTCCATTTTGTATGGTTTGTAAGTGTATAAAGGTAATGAAAATTAATGTATCGCAACAGTTTTTACTTATTGTACACAACCCTCTATTTTTATATCTACCATTGGTAGGTATATTGCCTGTATTAATCTGAGCATTCTGTGGCTAAAACTTGTGTTTAATGTTTCGAAAAGATTAATTTCCAACCCCATAACCAAACAGGTACATGGAACACACCCACCAAGGCGAAGGACTAAAGAAAACATTAACCCCCCTTATGTTGTGGGGCCTTGGCGTAGGCTACGTTATAAGCGGTATGTATTTTGGTTGGAATATCGGCCTTGACAAAGGTGGTACAATAGGCCTCGGCATAGCTACATTTTTCATTCTCATTATGTATATCACTTTCTCGCTTAGCTACAGCGAGCTGGCTTGTGCCATACCTAAAGCAGGTGGTGCTTTCGACTATACACGCCGTGCCTTTGGTAACGATATAGGTTTTATATCGGGTATGGCGCAGTGGATAGAGTTTGTGTTTGCCCCCCCCGCCATTGCCTTGGGCATTGGCGCTTACTTCCACATACTTATGCCTATGGTAGATACGATGGTATTTGCAGTAATTGCTTACTTTCTATTTACTGGCATAAACATTTTAGGCGTTAAAATATCTGCCACCTTCGAGTTGATAATAACCATAATAGCTGTTGCAGAATTGACCTTGTTTGCTTCACTTACCTTGCCGCATTTCCACGCCGAAAACTTGAAGATGAACCCCTTCCCACATGGTGTAGAAGGCATATTTGCTGCTATCCCATTTGCTATCTGGTTCTTTCTAGGTATGGAAGGATTGGCCAACGTAGCCGAGGAAACCATCAACCCACAAAAGAACATTACCAAGGGCTTTGCCTATAGCATGGCCACTTTGGGCGTGTTAGCTGCCATGACTTTCCTTTCGGCCACGGGCGTAGGCGGTTGGGAGAAAGTAGTGTACGACAAGGCGGGCAACATCTCCGACTCCCCTTTGCCTATGGCATTAGGGCAAATAACAGGCGATAGCGCATTCTTCTACCATATGCTGGTTAGCGTAGGCTTGTTTGGCTTTGTGGCATCGTTTAACGGCTTGCTTTTAGCTGCGGGTAGAGCTACTTATGAGTTTGGTAAAAGCGGGCAATTCCCTCGTGTGTTGGGCAAAGTAAATAGCAAGTTCAGCACACCGCATTGGGCATTGGTGTTCAATATGGGGGTAGGCATTATAGCCCTATTTACAGGCCGTACCGGCGATATTATCACCATCTCGGTTTTCGGCGCTATTACGCTATACATTGTATCGTGCCTTAGCCTGTTGCAACTGCGCAAAACCGAGCCGAATATGGAACGCCCATTCAGGGTTCCTATGTATCCTTTGTTTCCATTAATAGCTTTAACTATTGCAGCCATTGCATTAGTGGCAATGATATATTACAACTTGCTTTTGGCAGGCATTTACTTTGGTGTAATAGCTGTTGCCTTCGTTGCTTATAAAATATTCTATAAACCTACAGCACATTAATTTTTACATTAGCATATTCTCAAATCATCATATCCTCTTTATCAACCCATGACCACCAAACAGATTATTGATTACGTAAAGAAACATCCTTCGCAGAAAGTAAAACTGGCTATAACCGATATAGACGGCATACTGCGCGGCAAGTATATTTCGGTAGAAAAATTTCTATCGGTAGTTGATAGCAACTTCGGCTTTTGCGATGTAGTGTTTGGCTGGGATAGCGGCGATGTGGCCTACGATAATGCAAGCTATACAGGCTGGCACAGCGGCTATCCCGATGCGAAGGCAAGGATAGACCTAAGTACCTTCCGCAAAATACCTTGGGAGAATGATGTGCCTTTCTTTTTGGGCGAGTTTATAAAGGATGATAATGCACCATTGAATATCTGTCCGCGCCAGTTACTGCGCAAAGTATTGGGCGATGTAAACAAGGCTGGCTACAGCATGGTAATGAGCCAGGAGTTTGAGTGGTTCAACTTTAGCGAAACACCGCAAACCCTGCACGATAAAGGCTATAAAAATTTAACGCCGCTTACCCCAGGTATGTTCGGCTACAGTATACTGCGCAGCACACTGCGCAACGATTTCTTCGATGCCATTTTCGATAACATGCGCCGCTTCGATGTGCCTATCGAAGGCTTGCATACAGAAACTGGCCCTGGTGTGTACGAGGCTGCCATTACCTACGGCGAACCGTTACAAGGTGCCGACCGTGCCGTACTGTTCAAAAGTGGAGTAAGGGAGATAGGTTATAGCATGGGCATCATTGCCACCTTTATGGCAAAGATAAGCGAGAACCTACCGGGCTGCAGCGGCCACGTGCACCAAAGCCTGTGGGATAAGAGCGGCAAGAAGAACTTGTTCTACGATGAGAAGAGCAAGGACAAAATGAGCGACCTAATGAAGAGCTACATAGCTGGTCAGCTACATTGCTTGCCATACATATTACCTATGATAGCGCCAACCATCAACAGCTACAAGCGTTTGGTAGAAGGTGCATGGGCGCCTACCACACTTACATGGGCGGTAGATAACCGCACGGTGGCATTACGCGCATTACCAGGTTCTTCTAAATCTACCCGCTTAGAAACACGCGTGGTAGGCAGCGATAGCAACCCTTACCTGGCACTAGCTGCGTGTATGGCAGCTGGCTTGTATGGTGTAAAAAACAAACTAAAACTACAGCCTGCCACCGAAGGCAACGGCTACCGCGACCTTAGCAATGGTACCTTGCCACGCAACCTGTGGGATGCTACTCAAGCCATGAAGGAAAGCAAAGTGGCGAAGGAGCTATTCGGTGCCGCATTTGTTGAACATTTTGCACAAACCCGCGAGTGGGAATGGAAGCAATACCAACGTGTAGTTACCGATTGGGAAACAAGAAGGTATTTGGAGATAATATAGTTTGCTGTGCGCTAATATTTATTTTGCGGTACAGAACTTATTATATCTTTAACATCAAACACCGATAAATTCACACTATGAATAAGAACTTTTTTAGAAGGATAGCCCTTGTGGGCATGTTGGGCGGATGCATGTGGGTAAGCAGCTATGCCCAGAATAAGGATATTGATAAAGGTAACGAGGCTTTGAAAAAAGCTATGGAACAAAAAGACCCCGCTAAACGTAGCGAAGGTGTAACCAAAGCGATAGAAAGCTACACCAAAGGCGGTATGAAGAAGGAGATGTATATGCTGATAGGCGATGCATACCTAGGTGTAAAAGATTACACCAATGCCAACAGCAACTACTCGCGCCTTGATAAGGAGCAGAAGAAAGAGGGTATGAAGAAACTGGCAGAAGCTTATATGGAAGATAGCTTTGCCGATGAGGATGCCAAGGCACAAGCTAAAAACCTAAAGAAGGCCATGGACTTTTATACCAAGGCTGGTATAACCGAAGAAGGTGCCCGTGCTATAGGCGATAGATTTTACGATAAGGGTGAAAGTGGATACGACAAGGCATTGGAATATTACCTAATAGGTAAAGCAGATGCAATGGTTGAAAAAATAGCCCAGAACTATTTTGCCAAAGGTGGCGATAGCCAAGTAAAAGCTGCCGAAACTTATTTGAAGTTGAAGAGTAAAGCCGGCTACAAAAAGGCAGGTGATATATACTACAACCGCAATGAATACCAAAAGGCAATTGATGCTTACCTAGCAGGTGGTATAAGCGATGGTATAGAGAAATATGCTGAATACCTATACAGCGAAAACCGTAACGAAGAAGCAGATAACTTGATATTGAAGCTGGCTGACGCCCTTAGCGAAAAGAAAGACGATGAAGGCCTTGAAGTAATAGGTAAACACGTAATGGATAAAGCTAGCTACGAACTAGCTAGCAAAGTATACGAGAAAGCAGGCAATATGGGCTTGGCTAACAAGGCTAAAGCTTACGATGCGCTTATCAACTTCCGCTTAGAAGAAGCTAAAGGCTTATTTACCGATGCGGGCGATGCCAACTCGGTGAAGATGATAACAGATAACGAGAAAACTTTGTATGCATTGAAAGATGTAGCTGATGTACTTGCCGAACTTAAAAAAGGCGCACCGTTTGTAACTTTGCTTACCGATAGCGTATCAGGCAAAAATTACCCATCTCCATCGGACCAGCAAACGTTGGAAGACTACTACAAGGCTATAAGCGCACAAGTGTACACCAATGTGGCAGCAGTAGGCACTAACTATGCCAAGCTAAAAGGTGAGGATATAAAAATGTATGTAAAGCAGGGCTTTAACCGCTACGCTGCCGTACGTATCTTGCTTGATAAGAACACGTATGTAATTAAGAAACAGAAGAACGAGATAAAAACTAAAGACGTTATTCTTTAGTCTATATTGATGATTCTAAAAAATAAAAGCGCCCTTCTGGTTTTACTCAGAAGGGCGCTTTTATTTATAGAATTTGATGGCTTCATAATATATTCTCAACTCTTCAGCACGTTTCTTTATTATTTCCATTCTTCTATCAGCATACACAATACGCCACATGGTTCCTTCCATTCCATAGTATATATCGGAAGAGAGATTTAATTCACTATCTCGGTACGCCAACCATTTTACCGGCGCATCTTTCAGTAGTATCTTTTGCTCCTTGTTAAGTACACCCATAAGTAGCTTGTAATACTTGTTCAGCTCCACATCCCACAAACCTTCTGCGCGAATGGTGCATTCTATCATGCCAAGAGTTGTCTGGTTTTCGGCTGAATCGAGACATGCATTTAGTTGCTTGTCGATAACATGCCCATCTTGTACTTCTTGACCATAGCTATAGATGGAGCTGCAAACAAAAAGTGCAGCTATTATGCCCTTCTTTAACCTGTGTTTATCTGTGTACATCTGTGACTAAATTTATTACCCTAACACCGCTTTCAAGTCATCAATCAAGTCTTCCACATCTTCTACGCCCACACTTAGGCGAAGCAGGTTATCTACTACACCTACGCGCTCGCGTTCTTCTTTAGGTATGCTGGCATGGGTCATGGTTACAGGGTGGTTAATCAATGATTCTACCCCACCTAATGACTCGGCAAGCGAGAACACGCTGAACGATGATGCTATGCGGAATGTTTCTTCCTTATCTGCACCTTTTAGTACTATCGATATCATGCCGCCAAAGTCGCGCATTTGCTTTTTAGCTATATCGTGGTTAGGGTGGTCTTCAAAACCAGGCCAGTATATCTTTTCTATACGCGGATGGTTCTTTAGGTATTCAGCCACCTTACGGCCGTTAAAGCAGTGTCTTTCCATACGCAGGTGCAGGGTTTTAATACCGCGTAGTACTAGAAAAGAATCCATTGGCCCTGGGGTAGCACCGCATGAGTTATGTATAAATGCCAAATCGGTATACAACTTATCGTCACTAGTTATTAGCGCGCCCATTACTACATCGCTGTGGCCGCCTAGGTACTTGGTTACACTATGCATTACTATGTCGGCACCAAGGTCTAGCGGATTCTGCAAGTATGGCGAGGCAAAGGTGTTATCTACAGCTAGTATAAGATTGTTTGCTTTCGCAATTTCGGCACATGCAGCTATATCTATTATCTGCATGGTAGGGTTGGTAGGTGTTTCTACCCATAGCAGTTTTGTATTGCTGTTTATGTATTGTTTAATGTTGTTGGCATCATTCATGTTTATAAAATGGAACTTAATGCCATAGTGTGCAAACACCTTGGTAAACATGCGGTAGCTGCCGCCGTATAGGTCATCGCCAGTTATTACTTCATCGCCAGGGCGTAGCAGTTTTACTACTGCATCTATAGCACCCATGCCGCTACTAAAGCATAACGCATGCTTACCGTTTTCTAGCGCAGCAAGGTTTTTCTCCAGCGCATTGCGCGTAGGGTTTTTGCCGCGTGCATATGCATAGCCCTTGTGCGTGCCGGGGCTTTCTTGCACGTAGGTACTGGTTTGAAATATAGGAGTCATAATAGCTCCTGTACTTGGGTCGGGCTCAAGGCCCGCGTGTATGGCTTTAGTTCCGAATTTCATCTGCTTCGTTTTAACAAAGCAAATATAGGATTAGTGGAAACATTGGCGGTTTGCTTACTATATTTAACTACCATATAACATAACAAAACCTTAAGCTAATGAAGCAAACCTTTACGCTGCTACTTACTGTGCTGCTGATGCAAGTATTTGCCCAAAACCCGAACGGTGGCAGCCGATCTGAACTTGACCCCGCCAAGTTTCCTTTTTA
>JAFDYM010000118.1 GCA_018267435.1 Bacteroidota bacterium
ATATTAAAAATGAAATATTTAAATTGCCGGGCCTAAGCCCTTGGAATCCTATTTTTTGCCCCAAAGACCGGCTATGTTATAGCCCAGGCCAAGGCCAAACCATGGTCGCTTGTTGAAGTTCCATTTCTGCGCAGAGGAGCCGATGCCTATATCCACGCCGAAGAAACCTCCTAACTTGATGTTGGCAAAGGAGAACATCGTTTCTATGCCGTAGGACGTTACTACAACGCTCCTCTTTTCCTCGCCCGTAAGTGGTGTGTCCGATGCTGTGGTGTTGGTCTTGTCCAAATCCTGCTTGCCCCACGCTGAAGAATGCAGCGAATGTGGCCTTTATTTCAGGCAGGGCTTTAGGCCTTTATTCTCGTACCTGTAGCGCGTACGTCCCGAAATACCCTCCGAATACCCTAGGTTAAGATCGGCCAAAACCTCAGTGGGCGCATTGGTGTAGCCTGGCCTAACCTTAAATACTTCCCGCAGGAAAGTATTGTGCTGGGTTAAGCCACCAGTTAAGGTGTATTATTGAAGGGTCATCCTTATCGGTGTAAATATTTGCCAGCTGCCCATGTGCATGGGCCCGCTTAGCTTCGACCCTTTGCGTTGTCTCTGATTCCGCAATCGCCCTACTCTCCTTGGCTATATACTCGTTTCCCCTAATATTTACCTTATATCCCGCGTAGTTAGTGTAGCAAGATCTAACCTCATATTCACCTTGGCCTTGTCATATCTGGTTATCTCATATCTGGCTGGACTTATCTTAATCTTACCCTTGCACGGTATGGCACACAATAAAAATGATCGCAATGTAAAGTAAGGCAATCTTGCGCATGGAAATATTTGTATGCAATAACCGAAGATCAGTCAACATACGCAATCACCGTTTCGGTGATTTTTTTCAAACTAAAAAAGCCCGGCAACTTGCCAGGCTCATTCTTTACTCGCTATAACTATTGCTGCAAATCGTCCACGTACCGCGCTATCTTCAGGTCGCCGAGCTTCCACCCGTTATCGGTCTTGGCGAAGGTCATCGTGCCGTACAGTTCCACCTTGTCGCCCTTATGGTAGTACAATGCCTCACCTTCCGCATACGTGTCGCTTCCATCTTCCGGATAAGGGTGCACGTAGAAGTCGTCGTAGTACCCGCGGATGCCGTCCCATATGGTCCTGTCCCTGAACTTCAGCTTCACCGCATCCTGGTCGTACCGTATAACCGCCTTGAAGTCCATGACGTATCCCGGCGTGCCATCGAGGTCCTTCTCGAAGCCGTTGACCTTTTCCAGCGAAACGAGGCTTATGCCGCCCTTCGAGTCCCGCGCCACGCCCTCGCCCATCACCCTTTTGGCCTCCCTGACCTTGGCGTCGAGGCTGCACCCGCCGACAAGCATCAGTGCCAGCAGTACGCATAATTGGCTCATCCTTCCCATGTGGCTAGTATTGGATGGTTATCTGCAAGCCCTCCCCTTCCACCACCTGGTATATCTGAGGACTTGATATCTCGCCGCCCAAGGGCGCCGTCTGGTCGTAGGCCTTCACGAAGTACTCGCCCGGGTTCACTACGCCGAAGTCGGCAGTCTCGTGGTTCCTGATCGTGCGCTCCTGTATAACGGTGCCGGAAGGGTGCTGCTTAAGGTGCACGATGAGCTCGTCGTTCGCGCCGTAGTTGGCAACATTGTCGATGTCGATCCTGCAGGTAACGTTTGCCGAATTGCCGCCTTCCTTCTTGCAAGAGGCGAATGCCAGCGCGATGAGGCTGGCGAAGATTGCTTTCTTCATGTTTATTGGGTTTTAGACCGCTAATGTAAATTATTTATTTACAAACGTAAATTATAAATGTACACAGTTTTGCACGGCATTGGCCGGCTTTGCCAAGGTTTGCCGGATGAACGTGAACATCGGGAAGGAAGTGCAGAAAAGGGCCAAACAGCTGGGCATCGGGCCCACCGAGCTCGGCAGCCTCATCAATACCTCGCGGCAGAACATCGTGGGCATCTACAAGCGCACGTCCATAGACTCGCAGAGGCTGTGGGAGCTGTCGGTGGCGCTGTCGTTCAACTTCTTCTCGCTGTACGACATGAAGGCAATAGGCCACGAGCCCGAGGCAACGGCGCTCAAGGAACTGGAAAAGCTGAGGAAAGAGCACCAGCAGCTACAGCGCGAATTCGCGCTTCTGAAGGAGAACAACGAACTGCTAAAGCAGGTAAAGGGCTGGAAATAGGCGTAAACCTATTGGTTAACGCGTATAGTTTTGCCTTGGAATGACGCGCCTAGTATCACTTATGCCATGCACGGTAATGATGTAAAGTGCCGACAAAGCTTAATCATTCATCATGCAGCTGTTACGTTTACAACTGTCATGCTTAATCAGCATCCTACCACCTTACCCTAGCCGAAACAAAGAAGTTTCGCCCAGGCGCACTTATACCTGAGGCAAACTGCCTGTACTTCAAGTCCGTGATATTATCGCAACCTAAATCGATACCGAAATACTTGACAGGATAGAATCCAACGCGGAAATTAAGAGTTGCCCACCCCGGCAAATTATCGGGTGGCGTACCTTGTCCAAAGTTGTCCTCCCCAAGCATGTTGTAGTCCTTTATTTTTTTCTTTCCTGCGAATAGCGTAAAGAACTCTGTCTGCAGCCACTTATAGTTTGTCCTGAAGCCGAGCCTGCCATAAATAGGGGGGATGTGATCAAGAGGATACGGAACGCTATCGGTTATGATGCGACCATGTGTATAGCAGAATGAGGCATAAAGCGTCAACCATGAAGTAGGCTTAGCTTCAGCCACAACATTTACACCTGCTATATATGCCCTGCTTTTGTTCACATATGTAAGTACCCTGCTTAGTGTCCCATCATAATCAATGGAATCCTGTCCGTTGAAGGTAGTCAAGTCAGTAGAAATCGCATTAAAGAAATAGGTGTAAAAGCCGGTTGCGTATAAAGTAAAGACATTAGAAAACCTTTTTTCAACGGTCAATTCTCCGTTAATGGTGTATTCAGGCTTCAGTTTGTTGTTTGGAACAATCACGCTGCCCGGAGCAGATTCGAATATCTTTGCCACATCATCAACATTGGGCGCTCTGAAACCGCTCGAACCTAATACTGCGATTCTGAAGCCTGCACCTGGAAGTGCAACTAAGGACAAGTTCCCTGACACAGCATGGTAGGTATTTTTTATTTCGTTAAAAGCAAAAGGGAAAAACTCGCTGCTACCGCTAGTAAGCGTTGAATGCAGGCTAACGTAATTATATCTGATCCCTTCGGCCAGTATCAGTTTCGGATTTATGGTGTAAGTATGCGTACCGTAAACCGCTATGTAGTTCATATTGTTTTTGCCATCAGGGTAACGTGTACTGGCGCTCTGTGTGGTATCTACTTTAGCATCCGTTTCTAATGCCTTTGACTTTAAAAAATTGAATTGACCTTCTGCGCCAAATCCTACCTTATGGGCTTTGATTGTCTTTTGGAAGTCTGCATGCACACCTACAACATTTACTGTTTCTATACGCGATGTTCTGAAACGCTTTCCGAATCCGCGATTGTGCCTGCTTTCTTCAATGTTCTGATAGTTTGCACCTATGCGTATGGCATCAAGAAATCCAGCATTCTTATAGTTAAACTCGTATGCCGCCAATAGCCGTTGCTGTGGTCCATAATACCATTCTGCATCTTTCAGTTTAGTAGCTGAAGCCTCAACGGCTAAGCGGTCATAGCGTGGTACATTGGAGGTGGTGCTGAACTGCACATTAATTAAGTGGTCTGCCTTTTCATTTTGCTTGAATAGAAATTTCTGCAAAACATCATATTGCTTATATCCCGATCCCTTTTGAACCCAAGGTTTAGAGTTGCTATAAGCAGAGTCAGATGATGTACCATTGCCTGAGTCAACGCGCTTTGCATAATAATTCCTATCCCAATAGGAGTCAGTTCCATTTAGCTCATATCTTCCCTGCTTAAGATCCCCAAAGCTCGATACTGTAACGGATGTGAGCGAGCCAAACTTTCGGGATGCGAAGCTAAAATCCAGGTGCCCGGTATACTCATTGTTTACACTGCCATATCTGAATAGTGCGGCACCTGCCGTATTAAACTTCTTATCGGTTGCAAGGATAGGGTTCTTCGTTCTCATATGAACCACCCCGCCCAGCGCATCGCTGCCATATATAGTGGAAGATGGGCCATAGAGTACTTCTATACGGTCAAGTATATTGTTGTCTACAGTAATTATGTTTTGAAGGTGACCGGTGCGGTAAACCATATTGTTCATACGAACGCCATCTATTACCAGCAACACCCGGCTTGCCTCGAATCCCCTTATAACGGGACTGCCTCCGCCCTGCTGGCTCTTTTGTACCATTACTGAGCCAGTCATCTGCAACGCATCTGCTGTAGTTTGCGCATTCAGCCGCTTTAGTACTTGCGCATCAATAACGAAGGCTTGCTGCGCTAAATTTTGGCGGCTATTGGGAAATTTGTCCGCCGTGATGATAACTTCGGGTACATCTACCTGTACTTTGGCAGTGTCTGTCTGGCTAAATAAGGAAATGGAAACTAAATAGAAAAAAATCAGGGGTGTGGTTTTCATTCGACTATGGTTTAGGATGTACTTAGTGATTGCAACACATGCAATATTTTATTATTTTCAAATTAATCTTACATTTATCAGTCAATGTTCATTCATGGAGCAAAGTAGTCGGAAGAAACAAGCTAAACTTATTCATATATTCCGTAAGGTACACCGTGTTACAGGCGTATCTCTGTTCGCTTTCTTCTTCATAGTAGCCGCAACGGGGTTGCTTCTCGGATGGAAAAAACACAGCGGAGGGATAATACTACCAAAGTCGTACAAAGGTACTTCTGCGGACCTTAAAGATTGGCTACCACTGGATAGCCTTCATACTATTGCATGCAGCACATTACATGATTCTGTTGACGCTGCCTTGAGCCTTGATTTGGAACGTATAGACGTTCGCAAGGATAAAGGCATGGTGAAGTTTGTATTTATAGACCATTACTGGGGCATACAGCTTGATGGCGCGACCGGAAAGCTGCTACACATCGAACGGCGGCGTTCTGATTTTATAGAGAACATCCATGATGGCTCTATTCTTGACTACTTTTTCAAAACTGACAAAGAACAAATCAAACTTGTATATACAAGTATATTAGGTACAGCACTACTCATATTCACCGTTACAGGCTTTTGGTTATGGTATGGGCCAAAGCGTTTACGCCGTACTTGATTAGTTGACTATTATAAATTTTCTCGTTTGGTTATTTATCCTTGCTAAATATACGCCTACCGCAAAATTTGCTGTATTCACTTCTACCTGTGTAGCTCCTAAAGGGACATCTACTACCGCTATACTTTCGCCCGTTATACTATTAATGTAAACTTTGTTTGATTCGTTACTTTCGGGCAACTCAATCATCAGCCTATCTGTTGCAGGGTTGGGATATACTTTAAGCAGCTGACTACTTTCTATATCGTCAATACCCACCACACAGTTCTCTATCTCACAACCGTTGCTATCCACCTTGAGCAACCAACCAACCTGACGCGGCGCATTTGGTTG
>JAFDYM010000119.1 GCA_018267435.1 Bacteroidota bacterium
ATAGCCATATGTATACTAGGGCTTATGCTGTCATTAATGGCGGGTGCCATGGCCTGGTATGTTACACTTCAACCATACAAACTTAATGCACAGGTACACGAAAAAACGGCACAGTTGCAGCAAACGGCATCGGAACTACAAGATAGTATAGAACTTATAAATCTTGCATCGCAGCATCAAAAATCGATACTAAACGCGCTGCCAGCTTATGTAGCGTTACTAGATGATAAAGGCAATATAGTAGCTATAAACGAAGCATGGAAACGGGAAGGGATAGCGAATAACTCAAACGGCTTTAGGAATGTGGTGGGCGATAACTACATATATGCATTTGAAACCTTGGAGGGCCCAAGCAGCCACGATGCGCAAATAGTAGCTACAGGCATACGCAGGGTGCTAACGGAAGAGGTGGAGCAGTTTGTACACGACTATGCCTGCAACTCGCTTGGCTACACACGCTGGTTTAGGGTAACGGTAAGCCCTACATACGATGGGCAAAACCACGGTGCGGTAATAATGCACTTGAACATAACCGAAACCAAAATTGCAGAAAATAAAATACGCGCCAGCGAGGAGCGCTACCGATTGGTAAGCGAGAACCCTATATTGGGCATAGCCTGGGCATCGGACGAGGGGCGCATACTAAATGCCAATGCAGCCTACTGTGCCATGTTGGGCTATAGCCCTTTAGAAATGCTAGACATGCACGTATCGGAGTTTACACACCCAGAGGATTTTGAATCGGAGATAACATTATATCAAAAGCTTATTTCGGGCGAGGAGAAAAGTTTGCGATACGAGAAAAGGTACATTACCAAGCAAGGTGACATAATGTGGGGCGAACTGATATTATCTGCCATTAAAGATAGCCAAGGCAAAGTGCGCTACTCGATAGGAATAATAAACGACATAACTGCACACAAAAAAGCCGAGCAGGAATTGAAAGAACTGAACGAATCGCTAGAGAAGATAGTAGAGGAGCGTACTGCCGCACTAAAAGAAGCCAATAAAGAGCTAGAAGCGTTTAGCTTCACTGTTTCGCACGACCTGCGCGCACCTTTACGTAGTATAAGTGGCTTTGCTACGCTTATTGAAAAGAGGTATGCAGATGCCATTGGTATAGATGGCAAGGAGTATATAAGTAACCTAAACAAGAGCGTGAAGCAGATGGGGGCATTGATAGATGACCTTTTGACGTTCTCGCGCATTGGCAAAACCGATATTCAATTGCGCCCTACCAATATGAACGATGTAGTAAAGGTGGTAATAAGCGAAATTGCTGGTCAGTATCCACCTGCCGATATTAAAATTGGCAAGCTACCTACTATAGATTGCGATACGGCACTTGTGAAACAAGTATGGGTTAACCTTATATCGAATGCATTGAAGTATTCAGCGAAAAAAGAAAAGCCTACCGTAGAAATAGGAACCTGCTGGCTAAACGATGAGGAAGTGTTCTACGTAAAAGATAATGGTGCAGGTTTCGATATGCAGTATGCCAACAAACTGTTTGGCGTGTTCAAACGCCTGCATACACCCGATGAATACGAAGGCACAGGTGTAGGCTTAGCTACGGTACGCCGCATAGTTACGCGCCATGGCGGCAAAGTATGGGCCGATGCCAAGCTAGACGAAGGGGCTACCTTTTACTTTACCTTGGGTTGTGCAGTGTGCCATTCGCAGCCAGTAGTATAAAAGCTATATTTGCCGCATGGGCATCCTTTATATAGTACCTACGCCTGTGGGCAACCTTGAAGATATAACCTTGCGCGCGCTTAAAGTGCTGCAAGAGGTAGACCTGATACTGTGCGAAGACACCCGCCAAAGCAAAAAACTGCTCGACCACTTTAAGATAAGCAAGCAGCTAATGGCATACCACAAATTCAACGAGTATAAATCGGTTGAAAGCTTAATGGATAGACTGCGTACGGGTGCCAATATAGCTATGGTAAGCGATGGCGGTACCCCTGGTATAAGCGACCCCGGCCACATACTGGTAAAGGCCTGCGTAGAAGGTGGCATAACCGTGCAGACCTTGCCCGGTGCTACGGCATTTGTACCTGCGCTTATCAATAGCGGATTTGCTACCGATGAGTTTGTATTCATAGGTTTTCTACCCCACAAAAAAGGCCGCCAAACAGCTTTGAAAAAAATAGCACTGGATGAGCGAACACAGATACTTTACGAATCGCCATACAGGGTAGTAAAGTTGATGGAAGAACTGAAACTACACATAGGTACCGAGCGCCTTATATCTGCCTCGCGCGAAATATCGAAGATGTTTGAAGAGACTGTTCGCGGCACTGCCGATGACTTGATACAGCGCTTTACCACCAAAGAACCCAAAGGTGAGTTTGTGGTGATAATAGATGCTGCCCCTAGCAAAAAGAAAAAAGCTAAAGAAGAAGAGGGGTAGAGACGATAGACACTAGATAATAGTTCTACTACACTATTGAGAATATACACTGCTATATTTTGGGGGCGGTATTGTTGCGCCTAGCTTATACTGTTGGTTGCCACGCGCGCGCAGTCTGCGGACTGTTTACTTGCCGTGCGTTATGCGCACTACCTTGCCATTGGTGGCATCTAGTATCATCAAAAACACGCCACCCATCATGCCCTCGGGCAGGGTGCCAAGTATCACCCAATAGTTATCTATCAAGTATGCTTCGTAAGGTTTCTCTCCTATTATGGCATCCTTGCCATACACGCTAAAAAGGTAAGGCTCGGCTATACTTATGGCTACATCCTTCTTGGCAATTAATAGCTGTTCTGTGTTCTTGGCAGCATTGTGCAAAGTAGTATCGGCAAGCGATAGCTTCAACTGCTCTTTGGCATGGCCACGGCCTTGGGTTACATGCTCCTTGGGTGCATCTTGCGCATAGGTAGCAGCAGCTATCAATAACATGGCTATGGCAAGTACTTGTTTCATGGTATTCATTGCTGCGATGCTCCCCTCTAACTCCCTAAAAGGAGAACCGCATCGCAGCTACCTAATTTTCTAATTCTCTATTCTTCCCAATTTTCTAAAAAATAGCCTTGGCTATTTCTATAGTAGCCTCGCTGCGGCTCATGGTGTAGTAATGTAGGCATGGTACCTTGGCAGCCTTTAGCTCTTTGCTTTGCTGTATGCACCATTCTATACCTACGCGCTTTACTTCTTTATCGTCTTTACACTTCTCTACCGCGCTTACCAGTTCATCTGGCATATCTATATGGAATATGCGCGATAGCGAGTTAAGCTGTGCTTTTTGTGCTATTGGCTTTAAGCCTGGTATAATAGGCACGTTTATGCCCGCAGCCTTGCACTTATCTACAAACTCGAAGTACTTCTTGTTATCGAAGAACATCTGTGTTACTATATAGTCGGCACCACAATCTACCTTATGCTTCAACCATTTAAGGTCGGTGTTCAAGTTAGGTGCCTCGAAGTGTTTCTCAGGGTAGCCTGCCACACCTATGCAAAAGTTGGTCTTTAGCTCGTTCTCTGTTTCTTCATGTAAGAACTTGCCGTGGTTCATACGTGCCACTTGGTGTACCAAGTCGCTGGCATATTTATATGCCGAGGTTTTGCCAGTACCGCTCTTGGCATTCTTATCGGCATCGCCTTGCAGCAATAGCACATTGTTAATACCTAAGTAGTATAGTGTAAAAAGTGCGTCTTCAGTCTCTTCGGGTGTAAAACCGCCACATACCAAGTGTGGCACGGTATCTACATTAAAGCGGCCCTTAATGGCAGCGCATATACCCACGGTACCCGGCCTGCGGCGCAGGGGCACCTCCTCCATTAGCCCATCGGGGCGCTTTTTGTATATAATCTCCTCGCGGTGGTAGGTTACATCTATAAACGGCGGTTTAAACTCCATCAACGGCTCTATTACTTTTAACAGGTCATCGATAGTTTTCCCTTTTTGTGGGGGCAATACCTCTATACTAAACAAGGTATCTTTCGCGTTCTTTAGGTGTTCGGTAACTTTCATAAGGCTACAAATGTAAACGCTGGCATAGATTTTTACATTCTTTTTTCAATAAAACTAATGGGTATGAAGAAGTTTGTAGTGGCCCTGGCCGCCATAATAGCCAGCATAAGTGCCTATAGCCAAGCACAATTGCACTTGGGTGCGCGCATAGGCGGCGGTGCAGCCATCAACTACCAAAAACTTACGCAAGTGCAAAGCGCCGAGGGCTTTAAAGATGCTGTAACCAACGATAAAGGTTGGGAGCTGAACGCTAAAGCCGAAGCACTATTGGGCTTTGGGCGCTTCCGCTTCGGCTATCGTTTTATGTACCTGCGCAGTTATGTTGAGCCAGGCAATAACCCCTACGGCCCACTTACCGACTTCGACCGTTATTCAGTATATCAAAACAGTACACGTACCCACTTATTCGGCCACTATGGTGTGCTTGAAATTGCCGTTATCAATTCAAAATTCTTTGCCCTTACCCCGGCCATAGCTGCGGGTGGTTTTCATGGCTATACTGTAGATAACAGCACCAAAGAACATACCCAACTTAGCCGTGTAACCAAGAACCGTTTTTCGATAGGTGCCGAACTGAATGCAGAATTTAAAATAGGCCCTGTAACCCTAATGGTAGGCCCTAACTATTACCTGTTTAACCAGCAAGATAAAGTAAACACCAAGTGGAGCCGCTACACCCACGTAATAGGTGCCGATGCAGGTATACGTGTAAACTTGCTAGGTAAGGCCAAAAGCCGCTCAAGCGCCGATAACTAATATGTTTAACTAGTGTGTTGGAACAGTGCCCGTATGCTTTAATGCATCGGGCGCTTTTGTTTATATAAATATTGATGTATATTTAGTGTTAGAACCGACACTATGAAAACAATATTTACATTTCTACTGGCTATTGTAGCCCTCTATACCACCGCCCAAAGCAAGCAAAAGTTCGATGTAATAGTAGGCGTACATAGTGGTGTATTTGTAAGCACCTACCAGCAACCTACGCCATATACTGGGTATGAGCCCAGTATGCCTTACAGCAATAGAAAACCAGAAAACTTTTACAATGAACATGGCTTTGCCATACCTATAAATGCAGAGCTTCTTTTCAATGTCTATGGCTTCCGTTTCGGTGGTAAATTCGAATACACGGGCGGCTTGTATTTCAACGCAGGCGGGCAGCACAGCTTTACAGGCCTAGGCACTGTAGAGTATGGTATAAAACTGAATAAGAATTGGACGATGGCCCCAGCCTTTAGTGCAGGTGCCACACTATTCAACAACATGCCCGAATTGACATATTGGAGGGACTACAGCGCCACAAACGGCTATGTATTCAAGGGCGGCTTAAATTTCGAGATGGGTATGAAGAAGGCCACCTTTACCGTAAGCCCTATGTATACCTTCTACCATTTAAAATCAAAATGGTTTCGCGATACTTATGTAAACCGCTGCCACATGTACGGCCTAAACATGGGCGTAAGGTTTCATTTGCTAAGACCTAAAGCATAGCACCATGAAGAAGATACTATCGCTTATTATTCTAATAGTAACCATATGTAATGCCTCGGCAAGCGATACCAATGTTCAGCTAGGGGTACGTATAGGTGGGGGCTGGGCTATGCAGCAAGTAAAGCTTAACAGCTTATGGGGTGTAAGCACTTCTTATTCCGAATATAAAAACCGTGGATACACCATACCTATAAAGCTAGAAGTATTAGCAGGGTTTAAGCGCATAAGGTTGGGCTATACGCTCGAGTATGCATACAGTAACTTTACCAATAATGAAATTTACACCGAAAGCAAATCACCTGCCCCACCGTATACCACCATTGAAAGCAGAATCAAATCTACTACCCCCATACCCTTAAACTTTGTTGCCAACGCTATAGTGCTGGAGTATGTTTCATACACCAAAAAAAGGTTCTCCATTAGTCCCTCTGCCAAACTGGGCTTCTTTGCCAGCCAAGGAATAGTGAAACAAGATTTTCGAGATGAAAGCAAACCAAAATGGCAAGCGGGCTTGGCAGTAGGTGCATCGTTAAACTTTGAGGTGAAGGACAAGAAGGAAACGAGCTATGTATTTGCACCTACCTATTCATTCTACACAGGGGGTGCGGCACAACGTATATGGGGCCAAAGCATCGGCCTTGATATAGCCTTCCGCTTTAGGCTAAATAAGAAGCAGGTAAGCAATACAAGCCCAAAACTTGAACATTTTGAATAAAGCCTACTTTGCTAGTATCACCCCCCTTTATTATATTCGCACCGCTCTTTGATGTAATACTTATCAAGAAAGACGGAGGGGCAGGCCCTATGAAGTCTTGACAACCCTTGCCGAACCACTGGCAAGAAGGTGCCAATACCTGTTTAGATAAGAATGAAAATTCTTCTTGAACATACCGCCTGCCACACTTGTACCTATGTAGTATTACTATGGGGCATTAACGCATACACACATACATTATGTCGAACATTAAGCAGCAGCTTAGCGAACTGGCCCAGCAAAGGGTATTGATAATAGATGGCGCCATGGGTACCATGATACAGCGCTACACCTTGACCGAAGATGACTTTAGGGGAGAAAAGTACAAGGACCATAGCCATGACCTAAAGGGTAACAACGACTTGCTTTCTATTACCCGACCTGATATAATACACGCCATACATACCGAGTACCTTGAGGCTGGTGCCGACATTATAGAAACCAACACCTTTAGCGGTACTTGGATAGCCCAAGCCGATTATAAGTTGGAGCATGAGGCCTATGCCATCAACTACGAGGGTGCCAAGGTAGCCAAGCAGGCTGTGCTTGACTTTATGAAGGCCAACCCGGGCGAAGTACGCTTTGTGGCAGGTGCCTTTGGCCCTACTAACCGTACGGCATCGCTTAGCCCCGATGTAAACAACCCAGGCTACCGTGCCATTACCTACGACCAACTGGTAGATGCCTACAGCGAACAAACGCGCGGCTTAATAGATGGCGGCGCCGATATACTTTTGGTAGAAACTATCTTCGATACCTTGAATGCCAAGGCGGCATTGTTCGCCATAAGCCAAGTGCAAAAAGAGAAAGGCACCGACCTGCCTATTATGATATCGGGTACTATAACCGATGCCAGCGGTCGTACGCTTAGCGGACAGACCGCAGAGGCATTCTATACCTCGGTAGCGCATACCAAGCCATTCAGCGTGGGCCTTAACTGCGCCCTTGGTGCTAAGGATATGCGACCACACATCGAGGCTATATCGAAGACATCTATCTGCTACGTAAGTGCCTACCCTAATGCGGGTTTGCCGAATGCCTTTGGTGGCTATGATGAAACGCCGGAGATGATGGCCGAGGCTTTGGAAGAGTTTATACAAAGCGGCTTTGTGAACGTGATAGGCGGCTGCTGCGGCACCACGCCTGATCACATCCGCGAGTTTGCACGTGTAGCGCGTAAGCACAAGCCACGTGCTATTCCGCGCCCTATACCATTCACTAGATTGAGCGGTTTAGAGCCGATAGAAATACGCCCCGAATCAAACTTTGTAAACATAGGCGAGCGTACCAACGTTACAGGTAGCAAGGCATTCTTAAAGCTGATAAAAGAAGAGAAGTTTGAAGAGGCACTTGCCGTAGCCCGCGAGCAGGTTGATGGCGGCGCACAGGTAATAGACATCAACATGGATGAGGGTATGATTGATGGAAAGGAGTCGATGGTGAAGTTTCTGAACCTGATAGCCAGCGAGCCGGATATTGCCCGCGTGCCTATTATGATCGACTCATCGAAGTGGGAAATCATCGAGGCGGGTTTAAAGTGCATACAAGGCAAGGGCATCGTTAACTCTATATCATTAAAGGGCGGCGAGGAGGAATTTATCCGCCAGGCTACATTGGTAAAAGAGTATGGCGCTGCCGTAATAGTAATGGCATTTGACGAAGTAGGTCAGGCCGATAACTACCAACGCCGTATTGAGATATGCGAGCGCGCTTATAGGATATTGGTGGACCAAGTAGGCTTTCCGCCAGAAGACATCATCTTCGACCCGAACATATTCCCCGTAGGCACGGGTATGGAAGAACACCGCCAGAATGCAATTGATTTCTTCCGTGCTACCAAATGGATAAAAGATAACCTGCCACACGCGCACATTAGCGGTGGTGTAAGCAATGTGTCGTTCTCGTTCCGTGGCAATAACCACGTGCGCGAGGCTATGCACTCTGCCTTCTTATACCACGGTATAAAGAACGGTATGGACATGGGTATTGTTAACCCAAGCATGCTAGCGGTGTACGATGATATACCCAAGGATTTATTGGAGCACATTGAGGATGTGTTGCTAGATAGGCGCGATGATGCAACGGAGCGTTTGTTGGCATTTGCCGAAAACGTAAAAGGTAACGCCAAGAAGAGCGAAGGCCCCGATTTAACTTGGAGGCAAGGTACTGTTGAGGAGCGCTTGGCGCACTCGTTGGTAAAAGGCTTGACCGATTTTATAGATGAAGATACCGAAGAAGCAAGGCAGAAATATGGCCGCCCGCTGCACGTAATAGAAGGCCCGCTAATGGCAGGTATGAACGTAGTAGGCGAACTATTCGGCGCAGGTAAAATGTTTTTGCCGCAGGTGGTAAAAAGCGCTCGCGTAATGAAGAAGTCGGTGGCGTACTTACAGCCATACCTGGAAGCCGAGAAGCTAGAGAACCTAAAGAACAATGTGGCCTCTAAAGCTCAGGGCAAAGTATTGTTGGCTACGGTAAAAGGCGACGTACACGACATAGGCAAGAACATAGTAGGCGTGGTATTGGCTTGCAACAACTACGAGATAATAGACCTTGGCGTAATGATACCTGCCGATAAAATATTGGCTGAAGCGCAAAAGCAAGGTGCTGATATTATAGGCCTAAGTGGTTTGATAACACCATCGCTTGATGAGATGGTGCACGTAGCTGCCGAAATGGAGCGTATAGGCTTAAAGATGCCGCTATTGATAGGCGGTGCTACTACCAG
>JAFDYM010000011.1 GCA_018267435.1 Bacteroidota bacterium
GTACATGGAGAAATTCAGCGTAAGCCGTTTGGTGGGCGCGCCTCCGGGCTACGTAGGCTACGAAGAAGGCGGTCAGTTGACCGAGAAAGTACGCCGCAAGCCATACAGCGTAGTATTGCTAGATGAGATAGAGAAGGCTCACCCAGATGTGTTCAACATACTATTGCAAGTGTTTGACGATGGTATATTGACCGATAGCTTGGGCCGCAGGGTTGACTTTAAGAACACCCTAATCATCATGACTTCGAACATTGGTGCGCGCGATTTGAAGGACTTCGGTCAAGGTGTGGGCTTTGCTACCAAGAGCAAAACCGACCAAAGCGAAGAGATATCGAAGAACGTTATCAGCAAGGCATTGAAGCGTACCTTCTCGCCTGAGTTCCTAAACCGTATCGACGATGTTATCATCTTCAACTCATTGGTTAAGGAGAACATCTTCAAAATCATCGACCTTATACTACGCGACGTTACCAAGCGTATCAAGGACCTTGGCTTTGAGATAAAACTAACCGACGAGGCGAAGGATTTTCTAGCCGAGAAAGGTTACGACCCGCACTTTGGTGCCAGGCCGCTACACCGCGCTATACAGAAGTATGTAGAGGACCCTCTTGCAGAAGAGATACTACGTGCCAATGCCAAGCCGGGCGATACCTTTACCGTAGAGCTAAACAAAGAAGCCGACGAGCTAAAAATATCGCACAAAACGCCGAAGAAGAAAGCAGAACCAAGTGGCAATGAATAAGCACCACTTGCGCTAATAAAAACGAAAGCCCCTTCAGTAATGGAGGGGCTTTTTTTGTGTGCTGGTGTCGGATGGCTAGTGCTCCAAAATATACAACGCATTAGACGCACGCTCTGCCATATATGGCTCTGTTTCTTCCATGTAGAAAAACGCTTCTTGCAACGTATGTTTCTGATGTAGTGCCCATGCCGTAGTTTTATATGCACCTTCTCTACCTAACAGCTTATACAATTCTCCTTTATAGCTATGCAGGTCGCTGAACTCATTGTATATAAATTCAATAAACACTATTATACTCTTGCTCTTTGCTTCTACCTTCCATTTGCCTAGCATCACGTCTATATCCCCTATAACTTTGTATAGTTCTATAAAATCGCCTCTATCATAATAAGTTCTTTCATTTGCTATATGCTCCCACCATTGTATTACAAATTCGCGTACCGCATCTTGCTCATCTTCTTTCCAGTTTTGCCACCTAGTATATTCTAACTTGCCGAGCACCACAAAAGTATCTACCATCAATTCACCCTTTGCCGCCAACTCAAGTATACGTGGCAAAAAATGTTTTAGATCGTCAACGTCTCCCCAAGTAGTAACAGCCTTGAAAGCAAATCTTTCTACATCTTCTCCTTGTAGAAGCCTTAAAGGTTTAGAAGTTAAAGCGCGTTTGTGCTCATCGCCAACACAACATGGGCAAGCAGGCATGTTCGAGTTAAAAGGATATCGCGAAAAAACTCGATATAGATTCTCCGTAGCCTGTACAAAAGGAGTTGTATGTATTTGCAATTGGTTTTATTGATATTGCAATTTAACCTAATTACTAAACAGCATACACAAAAAAAATCCGCCCCAGTCATTACAACTGAGGCGGAGGGCATATGCCTAAATATTTACTATTGGCGCGGGCCAGTATGACCTGTATGCCCGGTGTGACCATCATGTCCGTGGTCATGTCCATCATGCCCATGGTTATGGCCATCGTGTGCGTCATGTCCCTTGCCACCAGTAGGGCCGGTAGGGCCGCTAGGCCACTTTATGCCTGTGGTACCAGTAGCGCCTTTCGGGCCATTAGGACTGTTCTTATCTTTCTTATCTGGTTTACCAGTAGCACCCCTACCATTGTTGCTTTTAGGTTTAGATGAAGCTGTAGCACCTGTACTGCCCACAGCACCTTTACCTTTTACTGCTGTTTTAGATTCCTTACTACCCGTAGGGCCTTTTAAGCCATCGTTGTTACCTATGCTTGCGCTTGCTATACTTACAGTTGTTACCAACAGTGCTGCTGTCATTAAATTCAATAGTTTGCCTTTCATGATTTTTTTAAATTTTTATTGGGTCAATAAATGTAAGACTTTATTACCTATACTTGGTTTATATGCAGTTAGGCCATTTAACAATACAAGTGCAAGTGTACCCCATAGCAATATATTGCAACATACATTTTTGAGAGGGGAAAATACATTTCACAGCCCAATAAAAGAGTACTTCATGCTTTAACAATTTATCAAACCTCAATAGCCCCTTACTATAAGTCCCTTTACAATGCTCACTATAACATTGCTGCTATAGTCCCATTAATAACTAAGGGATACCAAGCCCTAAATCTGCCTTTACATACAAAAATACAACGGCGCAAAGGTTGTCCATACACTTTTTCCATGTGCCTACTGCTTTACCAACCTACCCGTAGCTACCACCACACCCTTGCGCTTTATGTATACGGTGTAGCTGCCGCTTGGGTAATTGCCCACTTGCAGCTTTTGGAAGCCGCTGTACATGGGCAGGCTTTGGCTGTGCACGGTCTGCCCAAGGCTGTTGGCTATTTCCATTACAACCTCTCCCTTGCTCCAGTCGGTATAGCCGTAGTCAATGGCGGCCACATCATTGGCAGGGTTGGGGAATACCTTCAGTATCTTTTCCTTCTCGGCTATGTCTTTTATACTGGTAAGCGTATCGCAGGCGCTGCCGGGCAGTGCGCCAAGGCGGTAGTTGGGATAATTCGGCACACCATTTACAAGAGATGGCAAACGGATACCATGTTGTACAAAATCGCAATTAGCACCTTTCTCATCAGGCGAGTTAATAACGTGATAAACATATTCGGCATTACCGCATGCTATATATATTTTACCATCAGGTCCCAATTGCATCGCATTTAAATATGCACCATTGGGCGCCCTATAACCATCGTACCATGCTATGGTATCAGCGCTTGAAATGACATCGATTGCCCAGGTATCATATTGGATCAATACTTTTGCCGAGGTCATATATAAAAATCTGCCGTTTGGCGAAAAAGCCAAGCTAGAAGTATACCAGGCAGAATCTGTACCGAAACTTGAAGGAATGTAAAGCCAGTTGTAAAGTATGCCCCTACACCTATCAAAATCAAGCAACCGTATTCCTGTATTAAAATGGAAGTTGGCATACTTATCTCCAATAGGCGAAAAACATGCAGCACTCATTTCATTCCGCGGAATAGAAGAAATATTACAACCTGTTATTGGCATTACATTAAATCCCGATGTATTATATAATACAGGAGTGAAGCAAGATGTTGTCCTGTTCTGAAACATGAGCCACCAATCTTGTCCATTACCATGGCGCACAGCAGTTACTTCGTTGCCGAATGTCCCTTGTGCAATTATTGAGTCTTTTACAATAAGCTCGCCCATACCCATATTGGCAGCCATATCCAAAATTGACATTTTAATAGATGGAATATATTGATCGCCACCAGTGCCAGGAAAAGAATCTATAAATCCATAAACCAGAAAATATTGATCAGGGTTAGTTATACTTGGAAGAACAATAATACCTTGTTGGACATTTTGACCATATAAATTTGCAAGAAGATCCCAGTTCAACGTTAACCATCCCAAATGCATACTATCGCCATTCAACACTTTATGGTCTAACCCGTTTCTTACACTTATACCGTTTGTGTAAAAAAGAAGGTTGCCTTCATTATCTGAATAAGTAACAGAAGTAAAAGTAAAATTCATGCCCAGGGAATCATATGAAACTTGCATAGGGCCGGATCTAAAGTCTAGCTTTGATTGACCGAAACGATACCCAAATTGCACAGAGTCAATGACCATATCGCTGCCATAGCCACCATACCATATATAATCATTCTTCTGTGCCAAGCCCATAAGGCTACATACACACAACAATACGGCGGCTATCATTTTCATATAGATAAATATATGTGAAATATGGCAAACCGTTTATACTATTGGCAGTCCGCTAAAGCAGACTGCAACACAACCAACGGAAGATGTTTTTGTTTGTCCTTGCTGCGCAAGGGCTCGCGTCTGTAAGACGCGATAAAAGAGACCAATTCCGCTTATCTTCTTTGCCGTTGCACTTTAGGCAACGGCCCTAAAGCAAGATACCGAGATGGTATCACGGAGTGATGATATCTCAGATTGGCATATTAGTATGCGGAGTTAAACACTCCGCTTTTATTTACAGTTCCAAGTTGTCGACTAAGTCGAACACCTGTAACAACTGTGTCCTCTGTGTGAAACTGCATTTTATCTAAAGCATAAAATGCCAACAGTAAGGTCGCGCGCGGCAGCCAACAGCACTAACAAGGCGCTATAGCACAGCGCCAAATAATTTGTATTTACTTAAACAGGTTGTTGA
>JAFDYM010000120.1 GCA_018267435.1 Bacteroidota bacterium
CTCCTGTACCCACTTATCTGTTTTGTGGCTTGTTTGCAGCGTAATGGTGGCGCCCTTGCCGTTTAGCTTCATTAGCGAATCGCGTAGCTGCTTGGCCTTTTGCAGATAGGCTTCTTTGCTTAGCTCATATTCAAATCCACCTTCTATTTCATTTACTTTCACAAAGCCTAGCGAGGTATTGTAAGCATGGGCTACCTTGTTATCTCCTTTTACCTTTGCATATACTTTATTTATGCCTAGCAACAGAAAAAAAACATCGAGCATAGCCAAGGAAGCACGCACAGGCACGTCGGTTCCAATACACGCATCTTCGTAAATGTATAAACCCGATTGCGCTGTTTTGCGACTCCAGTTTATAGCGGCTATATCAATAACCCCTACAGGCTTATTGTTGCTGTAAATAACAAAGTAAAAATTATTGATGTTATCGATGTCCTTGAACCAGGCCTGCTGCTGCTGCTGGCTAATGCTGGCAGTGTAAAACATGTGCTGCCTTATCTTATCATCGTTGCGCCACTGGCGCACCATTTCGGCGCTTTGCTCGGTTAGGTTTTCTAGCCTAATGCCGTAGCGTACTATCTTCATTTTAAAACCTCCTGTATCAAATATGGTGGCTTGCGGTGCTGCAAGGCAAAAAGCCTATTTAAGTATTCGCCTATTATACCCAAGCTGAACAAAATTAAACCAGTTGACATGAATATGGAAACTATGAGCGCGGTAAAGCCAAGGGCCGCGCCATATGCTATCTTCATGTATATAAAGCCTATTACTACACAAAGACAGATGATGAACGAGGTTAAGCCAAACCAGGTCATAAATGTAAGAGGCACTGTAGTGTATGAAAATATAAGGTTGAATGATAGAAACACCAACTTGATAACGCTATAACCCGATTGGCCTTCGCGCCTAGCCGAGTGCCTTACGTTCTGCCACTCTATTTTTTGCGTGTGCCATGATAGTATTTCATCAACAAACGTAAAAGAGTGGTTGTAGTGCTTTATCTTATCTATTACCGAGTGGTGAATGATTTTGAAACTGCTGCCTTGGCCCGTAGTGTTGCCAAATTTCTCGAATATATAACCAACGGCAGCACTGCCTAGCTGGCGCACTTTAGGGCTTTGCCTTGCTTCGCCATAGGTGCCGTACACTAGGTCAGCCTTGGTAGTTTTTATCCTATTTATCAGTAGTTCTATATCCTCGGGGTAAAACTGCAAATCGTCATCGAGCGTAATAATATACTCGCCACTGGCAAACTGAAACCCGCATAGCAATGCCTTATGCTGTCCAAAGTTGCGGCGCAGATGAATGGCTATAAGCTCGTTTCCAAGTTTTGTTTTTAGGGCATGTATTACATCCCAACTATTATCGCTGCTGTAGTCATTTATCAATATTATTTGAAACGTAGCGCCTAGCTTGGCAAAAGTTGCCGCTATACGCGAACACAATTCCTCTAGCGTTCGGGCGCTGTTATATACCGGCACTACTACCGAATATTGAGGATGTGTATGCATACTATATTTCTATAAGTTGGGGGCAAACTATGTTATCGGTTTCAATATAGGCACTTCCCCATGATAAGCCAACACCAAAGCCCGACAAAAGTAGTTTTAGCTGCTGCTGTTGTATCTGCTCGCGCAGTTTAGTTACTATAGTTAATGGTATAGTGGCAGAACTGGTATTGCCGAAATCGTACAAACTATATGGCACTTTCTCTGTTTCTACCTTTAGCTTTTTGCGCACGCTTTCCAGCATCAGCAAGTTAGCTTGATGGAATACGAAGTAGTCAACTGTGCTTTTATCTATGCCTTTATCATCAAGCAAACCATTGATGTTGGGGGCCACTTCGCGCAGTGCAAAGTTGAAAATCTTTATGCCGTCCAACTTCATATCTAAACCCGAGCGGCTAATACCTTTTTCGTATTCCACCTGTTCGAAAGATTTTTCTGTAACCCTATTCCTAAAACCACCATCGGGTACTATTATATCATCGTACCCCTTTCCATCGGTTTGTAGGTTAAAGTGCATTTGCTTGCCCGCTTCATGCTGCAAGGCTGTAGCCGAGCCTGCATCGCTAAACAAGGGCGTGGTGCTCTTATCGTGCTTGCTGATAGTGGCCGTGCTTACATCGCCCACTAGCAACAAGCCCTTGCCATTTGGCATGTTCTGCAACAGGCTAGCAACTACCGATAGGCCGTATACATAGCCCGAGCAACCTAGGTTAATATCGAACACTAGGCAGCTTTTAGGCAGGCCCAGTTTTTCTTGCAATAATGAAGATGTATTGGGAATGATATAGTCGGGCGTTTGGGTTACAAACACCAGCACTTTCACTTCTTCCCTATTCCAGTTAAGTTCGTTCAGTAGCTTATCGGCAGCGGCGTAGCATAGGTCGCTAGCTGTTACACCTGCTTCGGCTACGCGCCTATAGCGTATGCCTACAGTTTTTATAAACATAGCGCGCTCAGCTTCGTTTATCAAGCTAAACTGCTCATTATCTTCCACCTGCTTAGGCACACTGGCGGCTATACCCTTTATATCTATGTTAGGTACAGTAAATACAGCCATGGCTATTTACTGTTTATTAGGTTATAAAGCTCCTCTACGGTATTTACGCCCTTTATATCTTCTGCAGTTAAGGTTTTGCCATATTCACTATCAACCATGGCTATGGTTATCAGCGCCATCATACTGCCCCACTCCTCTAGCTTTCTAAACTCGGTGTGGGGGTTTATAGTGGCAGGGTCGGTTTGGTTAAAACCATCGGCAAACTGGGTAACAAAGGTTTGTAGGCTCATAAATATACGGGCAAATTAAAGCATTATTTACAATAATGATAACAGAGTGGACACCTCCGCGTTTCCTTTACTTATATGGCTGTCAATGCAATATTTATCATTTTCATACTGCGAGTGTTACGCTTCGCGAAAATTGTGGATTAGCGAAATTTGCGCCGTGAAGAAAATCCTTAACTTTCGCCCCGCTATTGCAAAACAAAGTGTAAAGTATGCGTCATTTATTTGTTATTGTTTCGCTAAGCCTACTGGTATTTAATATATCGTTCGCACAAACTGCTACCGTAAAGGGAGTAATAAAGGATGGGGGTAACGGCGAGTTGCTAGAGAATGCCACTGTGCTACAGCCACCTACCAATGGTACTGCATCGGATATACGCGGTGCTTATGAGCTAAAAGTAAACCCAGGTAGTGTTACTATTGTAATAAGCTACCTAGGTATGAAAGCCGATACGCAAACCTTTAACATAAAGGCGGGAGAGGTAAAAACCCTAAACGTAAACCTGGGCGGCAATGCCAA
>JAFDYM010000121.1 GCA_018267435.1 Bacteroidota bacterium
CAACCTATGTTGCTTGATGGTAACCTACCCAAGTACACACGGTGTGTTCGAGCATAAGATAAAAGACATTTGCAACGTAATACACGCCAATGGCGGACAGGTGTATATGGACGGTGCTAACTTGAATGCTCAAGTTGGTTTGACCTCTCCTGCGCTTATCGGTGCCGATGTTAACCACATCAACCTACACAAAACATTCGCTATCCCACACGGTGGGGGTGGTCCTGGCATGGGCCCTATCTGTGTGGCGGCACACTTGGCACCTTACCTACCGGGCAATGCCGTGGTAAAGACGGGTGGCGAGAAGGCTATCAACGGTGTATCGAGCGCGCCTTATGGCAGCGCGGCTATATTGCTGATAAGCTACGGCTACATACGTATGCTAGGCTGCAGCGGCGTGGTAGATGCTACCAAGTATGCTATACTTAACGCCAACTACATTAAGAGCCGCCTAGAGGCTTACTACGATGTACTATACGTAGGCAAAGAGCATGGCCGCGTAGCACACGAGTTGATATTGGACTTCCGCGCCTTTAAGCACACCGTAGGTATAGAAGTAGAAGACGTAGCGAAGCGCTTGATGGACTATGGTTTCCACGCACCAACGGTATCGTTCCCAGTGGCAGGTACTTTGATGATAGAACCAACTGAGAGCGAGGATAAAGCCGAGCTTGACCGTTTCTGCGATGCGCTTATAGCTATCCGTAAGGAAATAGAGGCGATAGAAAACAAACAGATGGACGCTACCGATAACCCATTGAAGAACGCACCGCATACTATGGCTATGGTACTAGGCACAGAGTGGAACCACGGCTACAGCCGCGAGGAAGCAGTGTTCCCATTAGAGTACGTACGCGCCAACAAATTCTGGCCAAGCGTAGGCCGTGTAAACAACAGCCACGGCGACAGGCACCTTATATGCACCTGCCCGCCGATAGAAAGCTACATGACTGTTTAGTAGCTAGACAATAGATATTAGATAAACCCAAAGCGCCACTCCTGATAAGGGTGGCGCTTTTTTTGTCCCTTTGATTGAAATCAACGGCAACGAACTATCGCTGCTCTCCTCCTGTTGGTCGCCACGCGCGCTTGCGCTGCGCAGACTAGCGATAACAAAAAATGCCGCCTTATTGCTAAAGCGGCATTCATATAATTCTTGTTTTATAACTTATAGGTATCGTCC
Organism: Bacteroidota bacterium; assembly: GCA_018267435.1. Taxonomy (GTDB): domain Bacteria; phylum Bacteroidota; class Bacteroidia; order Chitinophagales; family LD1; genus Bog-950. The sequence continues at coordinate 1,184 of JAFDYM010000121.1, forward strand.
GAGCATCATCATGGTGGCTGCTTCATTGCTTAAGTCGGTATAACTTTTTAGGCCTTGCCAGTTATATACCTTATCGCTAGCCCTATAGTGCGGAAACTTAGCATGGCGCTTATAGTACAGGTAGCCTTCCTTCAAAAAGTATGTATAGCTATCAGGGTCTATACCCTCTTCTGTTATTATATCTACGGCTGTGCTGCGGCGCTCCTCTAGACCCAAGGCACTTAGGGCTGCGGCACTTGCTTCGGTAGTCAACTCGTTCTTATAATAGTGCTCGGTGTGCGTTACACACATGTATAGCTTGTCGCCATCCATTTCGTAAAAGCCGCTTTGCTTGGCAGCCTCTACGCCCGCACCCCACTCGCGGCTAAATGTGCCATCATCGTTCAAGCATAGCGATGCGTTTTTCGATGAGCCATCCCATGAATAGCAGCTTTCAAGCTCCTGCGCATTTACTTGGCCTATGCCTAGCAACGCGCTTCCTAGTATTGCAATAGTTGTTTTCATACTAGTAATATTAATAAAAAAGCTTCATTAAAAAAACTGTTTATAGTGGCATTAAAAGCTTACTTTCCTTTCAATCGCTTCAGGCTTTCAACAGCTTTATTCCAGTCATTAGCACTATAGGTCAACTTGCTTAGGGCTATCTTGTTATCTACCATAAACAACACCAGTAGCAAAAGCGCCGCTACTGCAAACGACAAGGTAGCCGCTAGGCCTGCGCCGCTCATTACATAAGGAGGTATCAACACACTGCTGAAAAGCACGATGGCTGCCACGCCCGCAAGGTTTGAAATAAGAAGCTGCTTGTACTTGCCTATACCAAAGTAAAAGCTGCTTAACACTATCCATATACTATACACCAATATGCCGGGGAGCAGATAGCGCATACTATGCTTAACCGTGCTAAAACCCGGCCCAAAAACAAAGGTGTAAACCTGCTGCGGTACTAGGTATATGGCTAGCAAGGCAATGGCACATAGCGCAAAGCTTACTTTTAGTAATGATATAGTGCGCTCCGCCTCTTGTTTTACCTCGCTGCTATTGGCAGTATTTACATAATGTACGGTAGCTATGCCGCGCGGTATTATCCATACGGCCTCTAGTATACTTATACCTATAGAGTAGATGCCCAAGTATTGGCTGCCCTGCTGCAAGCCTAATTGAAAGAAGTAATAGCGCAAATTCAATAGCTGCAATATTTCTACCAGCTGAAACAGCAAACCGTAGCGCAGCGAATGGCTAAAGTCCTTCCATGTAAAGTGTTGGGTAAAGCCAGTGAAGTTTACCAAATGCTTAATGAAGAAAAAACTTGCTACTACACCTATCAGGTACGCTACAAGCGATGCATATATATAGGCATAGGCATCGTGAATATTAAAGAAGTAATAACAACCCAATACACCTGCTAGCTGTAAGCTAAGTGGTATTAACTGCACCACATTGGCATTTGTTATTTGCCGCTTGGCGAATAGGATTGTTTGGTGGATGCTAATGATAGAGGACAACAAGCTAAGCGCAGCTATGGATGGAATATGTATTACATCTACCAAGGGTGTAAACTTGAGGAATAGAAAACCTACAAGGGCGATAAAGGCACTCCATATATAGGCGGGTAGTACCAGAAGTTCTACCTTGTTACGGGGTATAAGGTACACCAATGCTTGTCCACCCAATATATTGCTGAAGAAAATGAAGAAAGAAATGGTAGTAACCAACAGCGTTACCTCCCCCTTAATAGCAGGGCCGGCATGGCGGGCTATCAGCAGTGCTATCAAAAAATTGATGGCTGTGCTGGCTGCGCGGGTAATGATGGTATTGGTTATCTGCCGATTCAAAGCATTATTATTGGCGGCAAATTAAGAACCTTTCAAAGATTTTCGGATTTTAGAATTTATATACCGCTAATCTCTCAGAGACCCGCAGATAAAATACGAGTAAGTAGTGTTTGAAAACATAGTCCATATTTTTTTATACGCTCTGTATCTAGCCATTATTATATGGCTGATATATAAGTGGAAGTTTATGC
>JAFDYM010000122.1 GCA_018267435.1 Bacteroidota bacterium
ATAAAGGCCGACAAGATAGACCGTACCCTTGGCAAAATACGCAACGTACCTATCAAGGGTAAGAAGATGAAATACGAAGTGGCGAGTTAATTCCTAACCCATCATCAAACAGAGTCTCACGTAGTGGACTCTGTGCCCTACATTCCTACTTATGCGTATAAATATTATGGGCGGTTCTATTGCGCCTTGCTCTTACTGCTTTGCACCACGTGCCTACGTGCTGTGGACTGGTATTCAACTCTAACCTTCAGTTAAATTCCTTATCTTTATACTACACAAAAACACTAGCCATGTTACGCATATACATCCCTATAGCATTTGTACTTGTATTCTTTGCTTGGATAGCCTACCGCGCATTCATTAAGCGCGAGCTGCGTAGCCAAATGGTAAACGTATATGCAGGCTTTGCCTTTATAGGCGTATGGGCTGCTATATATGTAGCGCTGTTGAAGTAGCCTTCTTGTAGTTACTCATGTGTCATCCCTACGGGATTCGATAAATTCGTAATGGTTTATTCTACCAACATGTCGTCCCTACGGGACTTTAAGAGGTATATGGATTATAACCCCGAAGGGGTGGCATTATTATAGAGATAGCCGCAGCAATTCTAGAACCCCGAAGGGGTGACATAAATATTCAAGGGTGATTTATTTCTATAGATCCAAGCTGTGCATGAGACCCCGCGGAACAACTAATAATGATCGGACTGCGTTTTTGTTAGTCCCGTAGGGACGACATGTTGGTAGAAATGCAGATAGAAAAAGGCAGGAATCCCGTTAGGGATGGTACCATTTATCTTGTTTAAGAAATTCCCCTCCCTACTTCTCCTTACTCTTCTTCATGGTAAAGCCGAAGGTAGAGCCGATGCCTTGGGTGCTGCGCACGTTTATTATCTGCTTGTGGGCTTCTACTATGTGCTTAACTATGGCAAGGCCAAGGCCCGTGCCGCCTACTTCGCGGCTGCGGTGTTTATCTATACGGTAAAAGCGCTCGAACAGGCGCGGTAGGTGCTCTTCGCTTATGCCTAGGCCATTGTCGCTTACTTCTATCAATATGTTCTCGTCCATATCATAAAAGCCCACGGTAGTTTCGCCATTGGTCTTACCGTACTTTATCGAGTTATCTACAAGGTTGGTCAATACTTGGCGTATACGTTCCTTGTCGGCAAATACAAAAAAGCTAGAATCGGTACCCTTCTTGATGTGTAGTTTAATGCCCTTGCTCTCAGCTTTGCTTTCCATGGCGTCGAACACTTCCTTAGTCAACTTATTAATGTCGAAAGGCTCAGGCATTATCGATATTTCGCCGCGCTCTAGTTGGGTTATCTCGCTTAGGTCATCTACCAAGCTGCATAGGCGCTCCAGGCTGTTCGATGATTTTTCTAGAAACATCCTGTTTACCTTCTCGTCCTCTAGCGCGCCATCAAGTAGGGTATGTATGTAGCCCTGCAAGCTAAACAGCGGTGTCTTCAACTCGTGCGATACATTGGCTAAAAACTCTTTGCGGAACTGCTCCATGCGCTTTAGTTCATCTATTTCGCGGCGCTTGCTTTTGGCCCAGTCGGTTACTTCTTTCTCTACCTCGTTTACAGGGTCATCGCTTAGGTGCTCGCCATAGGCAGAGTCTTTACCCAACTTTAGGTTGTGTATGCTTTTGTATATCAACTTTATTTTGCGGTAAATGAATACCTGCATAAAGTTGTAGATGATGAAGTAGGATAGGACGAACAGTGCCACATATAGCGCCAATGCGTTCAGTACTTTCAAGCCCAATATCAAACCGCCTATGCCTGCTAAAAAGGCTATAGAGCCTGCTAGTAAAAGCGCAATGGTAGTAGGCTTTGGGTTTTTCATGGCAATGTTACTTAAGGCCACTTACCTTAAATATTAGGTATAGCGCGCCGCCCATAGTAGCCGATATAGGAATGGTAAGTATCCATGCCCATAGCAGGTTGATGGTTACGCCCCACTTAACCGCCGATATACGCTTGGTAAGACCAACACCTATAATGGCACCTGTAATGGTGTGCGTGGTTGATACTGGTATGCCTAGCTTCTCGGTCATGGTCAATAGTACCGCACCCGCGCTTTCGGCAGCTACGCCTTCAAACGGGGTCATCTTGGTTATTTTGCTACCCATGGTTTTCACTATTCGCCAGCCGCCCATCATGGTACCCATGGCTATGGCGGTGTAGCATCCTATTACTATCCATTCAGGTATGTGTACTATCTTGCCGTTTACCTGCTCTATAGTTACCCAGCTAGGGTGTACCCATGCTGGTAGGCTTTCGCCAGTTAGGGCTAGGTTTTTGGTGTACACCAATAGTGCGGCAGATATGATACCCATTACCTTCTGTGCATCGTTGCCACCGTGGCCCACGCTAAACGCAGCCGATGATACTAGCTGGAAACGCTTGAACCATTCCTCTAACTTAAACGGGTTGAAGTTGCGGAAGCTCCACAACATAATAACCGATATGATGTAAGAAATGAATGCACCTAATATAGGGGCTGCAAATATGAATATGATAACCTTGCTTATATTGGCTAGGTTAACCACCGTAAAGCCGTTGGCGGCTATGGCTGCACCTGCAAAGCCGCCTATCAATGTATGCGACGAGCTAGAAGGGATACCCCAGTACCAGGTAAGCAAGTTCCAGATAATAGCGGCTATAAGGCCCGCGAGGATGATGGTGAGGGTAACGTATTCGGGTTTTACGGTTTTGGCTATGCTATCAGCTACTTTAAAGTCGCTTATCCAGTAAGCTATAAAGTTGAAGAATGCTGCCCATACCACCGCTTGAAAAGGCGTAAGCACGCGGGTACTTACTATGGTGGCTATTGAGTTGGCTGAGTCGTGAAAACCGTTGATGAAATCGAAGACTAGGGCCAGTATTATAATTGCTAAAAGAATCTCCATATACAATTAGTGTGGTGCTATATTAAGAAGCTTTTATGATAATCGACTCAATAACATTGGCTACGTCCTCACATTTATCGGTTGCCGTTTCCATATTGCTAAGCACCTCTTTTACTTTAATAATTTTTACCGCATCGCGCTCCATTAGGAACAGGTTGCTCACTGCCTCGTCGAACACATCGTCGGCATTGTTCTCCAAGCTGTTGATGCGCACTAGTGCCTCGCGTATGCGGGTTATGTTTTCCATGCCGCGCATATTCTGTATAGCTATGTCTATCTCTTTGGTTTGCTTTACCAGTATTTCAGCCAGCTTTTTCATAGCTGGGGTACACTCTTCTACTTTGTAAAGGGTAAGGCGGGTAGCCGAACCGTGTATAAAGTCAACAATATCATCAAGCGATGTAGCTAGGTAGTGTATGTCTTCACGGTCGAACGGGGTAATAAAGTTGGTGCTAAGCGCGGTGAAGATGCTGTGTGTTATATCATCGCCTACGTGTTCAAGGTCAGCAATTTTTTTTGCAAGCTCATCCTTTTTTACTGCATCGGTAGCGTTTACCAGTTCCACAAATACCTCCGATACGGCTACTAGGTTCTGGGCATCTTTGATAAATAGGTCGTAAAAAACTCTGTCTTTCGGAATGAAGTATGAGAATACTTTGTTCAAATTCATGAATAATCAATTTTGCGCGCAAAGCTATCAGCCTAAAGTTAAGGTAATGTTAACATTGAAGCAAAACTGCATTTTCCACACTTGATGTTTGTCATTATATATACCAAACGCCTGTAAAAGGCATGAAAAAGACCGCCAATGTTAAGTGGCGGCCTTCAGGTTTTTTAAGCTAAATACTAGAATGCCCTAGATTTCGCATGGCATGTCATACCTAAGTTTTCGTAAAATTCTATTCGCTCACGTACATCGCCCTTGTCATAGTCTTTGTCGCATACTTCGGTCTTGGTAAACTCGTCTTGGTCCTTATCTACGCAAACATAGCAGCGGCTGCAGCTAGCTACCGAGGAAAGCAAGGCAAAGACGGCTAGCGGTAAAATCATCTTTTTCATAACAATAGGTTTTGGTTATTGCCAATTGTTAAAAAGATGTGCCAAGGCTATCGTTTCTTTATAAACCAGTTGGTATCGAAAGCAAACTGCGTGCGCAGGGTAAATACGTTATCGCGCAAATCTGCCTGGTAACCTTTGATATCGGTTAGCTCGTTTTGTACTATTTCGTAGCTAAGCATTAGTTTAAACCAATCATAAGGTCTGAAAATATAGTTGAAGCTAAATGTTTGATACCTAACATCGGCTTTGCCTTCGCGGGTATCGTTGGC
>JAFDYM010000123.1 GCA_018267435.1 Bacteroidota bacterium
AGCAAGCCCGCACGGTTTAGGTATATAAATGTATCGTGGTAGTAGTTTTTCTTCTTGCGCATTTCCTGCTCAAAGCTGGTAAGGTGCTCCAATGCCTTATCGGGGTTAAGCATTGAATTGTTCAATACTTGTAGGTTAATATAGAAGAACAAAAACCTATCGTAATGCACCTTGTTGTATTGCTGTATAGCGCTGCCTAATAACTCTGCATAATGTAGCGACTCCTTCAATTTTCCGTTCTTATATAGTGCGTTGCCAGCATGTGTAAGCATCTGTAGTTTCAAGTCGTGGTTATCCCTATTGAACCATTGTTCGCTTTCAAATAGTGCGTAGCTGCTTTTCACTAGCTCTTCAAGCTCGGCATAATTGTGTTGCTGTATAAACACCTGGCCTAAGGCACGATATATCCGTGTTTGCAAATTTTTACTGTATTGCGACGTAGTACGTGCAGCTATCTCCTTTGCTTTTTCACTTAGGCTGCGTAGCAGCTTTTTATCGGCCGCGCCAAAGTTCTGCGTTAGCTTCAACCTGTACGATACGTCGGCCAGGTAGTCATCCAATTCCCGAAGTGCAGATACCAGCTGCATGTTGCTGCGCCGCAATGCGCCATACGCGCTTGGATTTATTTCGGTAAGGTGGAACGACAATCTTATTATACCATCATAAACTATATCCAGCTGCTCATAGCTTTCAATGGCATTCGCCAGCTTTTCGGCGCGCTTAAGATAGTACAGGCACACTTTATATAGTTGCTTGCCATAGTATATGTGGAACAGCGAAAGCATGTGCTGCAACTCAAGTTGCGGATTTTTGTTGGTGTAAAGTAAATTTAAGCCTTCGCCTATATCGGCTATTACACGGTTCTTTAAGCGGTAGTAGCTGTTCTTTTCGCTAAGGCTGTAGCCCAATTGCTTTAGGGTTTTATCCTCATCAAACACGTCGCCTTGCTTTCGAATCAAATTCAGCAGCAGCATATCCTTTCTCTCTTCGTTGCCATCGACTGCATAGCGCATATTCAAATAGCGCAATTCATCTTTACTTAGCTTATCTATTATTTGGTTTATAATATCCATTTAGCTGCTTTTGCTGTGTAAGATAATTGTCAAATTCTTATCGTTGCATTTAATATTCTGCTTATTTTCAATAAATTGCTTTTTATGAAGCTACCTAAACACTTAATTCTTATTGCATTTTTATGCATTGCCACCTTTGCGGCCAACGCACAGCGCGTATTGCGCATGGAGTTTATTACACCTTTCCCTTCTTCCATCGATAGCGGGCAAAATGCACAATCGTTTGTAAAAGTTGTGAATGCCGATACAGGCACCTACATAGGTTCGCTAACGTATGCGTACACCATAAACGGAAACCTGCTTTCCGATAACCCAACAAGCGGCTTAGATTATGACACTACCGGTTTGGCCGTTATTGCACCTGGCGATTCCATTATTGATTCAATAACCGTGCATGGAACTGGTCCTGCATTTTTTAGCGGCCCATCGGTGGTAGTAATATGGCCGATACCAGTAAGTGGAGATGATATTAAGGTTTATGATACCCTTAAATTCGATATTGCAGTTACCGAACCAATTACCGGTATTGGCGAAATAACAGAAGGCGCGCTGTACTATAACAACGGAAAAATAATGCTGCAGCAAGCCGGCAAAAACGAGCTTATGCAGGTAAGAATATGGAACACCAATGGTGCCGAAATGTATTATACAGAAGGGGAACATGCGCAGTATATCGAACTGCCCGACCTGCCAGCGGGCATGTATATAGCCGAGGCAATACTTAGCAACAATAAGCGGGCAATACTCAAGTTTGTTAAACCCTTACATTAACACAATACCACCTAAAGGCGATAGTACTACACTGTCGCCTTTTTTATTGCTGCTGTTATCGATTTGGTAAAGTATGTTGCTATATGTTTTCGATAGCTTTACTTGCTTATTGCCATTGCTATAATTAATAAGCACCAATACTTCCTTGCCGTTGTAGCTGCGGGTATAACCCAGCACATTTTTAGGCAATAGCTTTTTATCTATCAGCTTTAAATCGCCGTTAGCAAACACAGCGTGTTGCTTGCGTAGGTGCAGCAATGCCTTTATACTATTCATTAGGGAATTTGCATCAGCGTTCTCGGCAGCTACGTTCACTGTTTTGTAGTCGGGGTTTACAGGTAGCCAGGTTATGTTATTGGTAGAAAAGCCAGCGTTCGTTGTATCATTCCACTGCATAGGAGTGCGCAGTTCATCGCGGTTAAGGGTTTCGCCATTCATATCTACCAAAAAGCGTGGCAGGTTATACTTATGCGGTATAGGGTCAAGTGCCGTTTTGTATGGCATGTGCCCATCAGTCATACCTATTTCTTCGCCATAATACATGCAAGGCACACCGCGCACGGTTAGCTGCATTAAGTGCAGCAGCCTTGCCTTTTGCATGTCGTTATTTATTCTCCTTATGCTGCGCCTTCTATCGTGGTTGCTAAACACATACACGGGCATAAAAGGCTCGGTAAAGTTCTGCTCTATGCCTTCAATCAGTTCATGGAAATAGCTTGCCTTCATTTTGTAGCGCAGCATTTCGAAGTTGAATACTAAGCCTAGGCCATCGTTCTTATCATCGCCCATAAATTTTTTGATGGTGGCTTTGTCTCCACTTACTTCGCCTAGCAGCATCTTATCACCAAACTCGTTGCACACAGCGCGCAGTTCTTTGGCAAAGGCAAAGCTCTCCTGCTGGTTAATGGTATATTTCGCCTTTTGAAAAAAGCCTGAAGGGTCGGTTTCGCTCGGCACGGCCTTCATCATAAATGGGTTGTTTCTAAACTCCCCGTCCTTGTATATCACATTGAATATGTCAAGCCTAAAGCCATCTACGCCCTTCTTCAACCAAAAGCGTACATTATTCAGCATCGTTTCCTTTACTATAGGGTTGCGGTAGTTCAAGTCGGGCTGAAAGGGTAGAAAACTGGCATAGAAATACTGCTTGCGCTGCTCGTTATATTGCCAGCCGCTACCGCCTGTCATGCTCTTCCAGTTGGTAGGTTTATCGCGCCATATGTAAAAGTCTTTTGTGCTATCGGCTTTGCCGCGTTCTACATCGGCCTTAAACCACGGGTGCTCCATACTGGTGTGGTTCATTACCATGTCGAACACTATGTGCATACCGCGCTTGTGCACCTCGGCTATCAGCTGTTCGGCATCTTGCATAGTGCCATATTCAGGCGCTATAGCTTGGTAGTCGGATATATCATAACCAAAATCCTTCTGCGGGCTTTTGAAAAAGGGCGAGCACCAAATAGTTTGATAGCCCATATCCTTTACGTGGTCTAGCTTTTGAATAATGCCTTGTATATCGCCTATGCCATCGCCATTGCTATCGTAAAACGAGCGCGGGTAAATTTGGTAGATAGTGGTATGATGATACCACGGCGACTGTGCCGATGCTGACATACACAACAATATGAAACAGTGAAGAAGATATTTGGCCATACGTAAATATAGCCTTTGCCTTTAATTAATATTTAGCGGCAAGCTGAAATAGAAGGTACTACCCTCACCTACTTTCGACTCGGCCCATATTTCGCCATGGTGCCTATTCACAATACGCTCGGCTATAGCTAGGCCTATGCCACTACCTTCATAATCGGCATTTGAATGCCAGCGGCTAAAAGGTTCAAACAACTTTCTTTTAAACGAAGGGTCGAACCCAGTGCCGTTATCTTTTACGTAATATACGTTTGCCTTACCATCTATTACAGTGCCTATTTCAATGTTAGGCCTATGGGTTTTGGCAGAGTACTTAAATGCGTTCGACACTAAGTTGCTTACAACTTGTAGCATTAAGCCTTTATCGGCACGGGTAGCGGGTACGGGAAACACATTTACTTTATAGTTGGCATCAGGGTACAGTACCTTACATTCGTTTATGCAGTCTTCAAATAGCTTTTGCATATCTACCATTTCGTACTGCATTTCCACCTTAGCCGACGATGAAAACTTCAATAAGTTACCTGTAAGTATATTCATACGCTTGGCCGATGCACTAATATTTTCAAGCAGCTTTGCATCCTCTTCCGGCAGCTTATCTTTATACTTCTTGTTTAATATTTCGGCATACCCCTGCATTACGCGCAGTGGTGATTTAAGGTCGTGCGAAACGGAATAGTTAAACGCTTGTAGCTCTTCGTTAGCTTCTTTCAACTCATCAGAAAGGTTCTGCAGTTTCTTTTTTTCCTCTTCTGTTTGGGCTATCACCCTATCTTTAAGTGCTATTTTGTTATTACTTATCACCAGCTTTTTTTGCGAAGCTTTAAGCAATAAAAACAACATAAGGGTAGTGCCAAATATGTATATCCACCCTTTATAGGTTTGTAAAGCAAGCTCGGCACCTGGCGATATAAGGTGCAATATCCTATCCGATACAAATATCCATGTAAAGCCAAAGGCAAAATACAGGAATGTAATGCGCCAAATTTGGGTATTACTTTGCATGGGTGTGGGTGTTATGTTTAAAACAAGCTTGTATACATTAACAATAAGGCTGCCTTAGCAGTTCATTTGCAACATTGCATTCAGGCAAACCATTCATTTATTTCACTCGCCAGCAGTTCCAGTGGCACCCTCTCTATAGGGTGCGGTACGCCTTCATATATTTTCAACTCACTATTCTTTATCAAGCGGTGGGTGTATTCGGTTTCGTCTACACTCACCATGTTATCTTGGGCGCCTAAACCCAGCTTTACGTGGTGTTCTATCTTTATAAAGTCTTGGTCGCTTAAGTGCGTGTGTCCAAGGTCTTTCATTAGCAGCGCAGTTTTGCTCATTACGCTTTGCCATTCGTGCTCGCCATGGCGTTCGGCCAAGGCCTGAGCAAATGCAGGAACTTTTTCAATAACCTTTTCGGGGTTCAGCATTTTTATTTCCTGCTCTGCTATTTCCTTGCTCCACTTTAACTTGGTGCCTAAGGTAAATATTTTCCCAACACGTTCGGGGTAAAACCTAGCCAGCCAAAGGGCTACATACCCGCCCATACTGTAGCCGAACACGTCTATTTGCTGTATGTAGTGCTCGTTCATCCAGTCAAGCACCTCGTGCGCAAAATTCTGCACGGTATATGCATGGTGGTGCGAGGGCCTGCGGCCATGCCCCGAAAAATTGAGGGAATAGATTTTGTATGTACCTGCTAAGGTAGCCTCCAATCCTTCAAATTGGTCTTTACTACCCAGTGCGCCATGCAACAGCAAAAGTTCTTTCATGGTTTCAAATATATTAATTGATAAACACTAAATTACAGCGTGAAACAAGTGTGCCGTTTGATTTGTTTTTGTACAATACTGTTGTTTGCATTTACTGGCACTAGCCTAGCGCAAACTATGGGAGAAAACATGCTGGTAGCTAGCGATAGCGAGTTTGTAATGCAAGTAGTGCGCATGAAGGGCGAAATAACACTGACCGTGCACTTTACAAGCGCCGACCCGCAATTTGATTATATAGCTATAGAACGAAAGCCCTTTGGCGAAACCAATTTTAGCCAGTGCAAATATATAAGCTATGCCGAGGCTAAGGCTGCCAACATGCACATAACACGTAAAGACAACTACCCTTTGCCCCGAACCTCGGATGTGCTTTACAGGTTAAAAATAACCACTAAAGAGGGCATCATCCGCATATTTCCACCTATTAGGCTAGCCTCGCTCGATTCAAATTAGCCGCTAAGCATAGGCACAATGTTTTATGCCCTTGGGGTATAAAAACATAAGTTATGAAAGAGAATAAAAAACCGACAGCTGACAAACCAAAAGCAGCAAAAGAACAGAAGAAAGGTGGCGTAGCAATAGTAAAAAGCCCACAGGCCGAGCGTGATAAGAAAAATGCTAAACGCAACCGAAAAGATCTTTCGCCCGATCAAAAAACAATAACGGGCGATATGGATATGGGCCTGTAAAAAAGAAGGAGCGACTAATACAGTCGCTCCTTCTTTTTTTATACCTAGTAATATATAATGGTTCTCTTCTCTATAGTATTTAACTTACCATTGTTCCACTCCTCCTTCTCAAGCCAGTTCCCCTCTTTGTCATGCTGTTTATAAATGTATTTCCATTTGTTGGTCAGCTTGCCGTCGGCGCCATATTGCTCAAGCCCGATTTGTACACCTTTATCATTATACAGCGAAACACTCTTACCGCTTTCAAAATATTCGCTATAGCTTTGGGTTAACTCCTCTACTTTTTTGCCCCCTGCGTATTTGTACTCTGTAACGGCTAGCGTTTCATCTTTTGAACCATACGCCGTTTGTTTCGTCATGTTGCCTTCGCTATCGTGCACCATGGCCAACCTTTTAAACACCACAGCCATATCGCCTGTTATATCCATACCTGTAGGCCATATACTACCCGCCTTATACCTATATGTAAAGTTGAAAGTGTTTCTGCCATTTACCGCTGAGGTGTGTTGCTCTTTAGCTAAAGTGCCATTGCTGTTGTATGTATATATCGAATAGCCCACTTGGCCGTTTTCGTCGGCATCTTCATGTTTTACAATGTTGCCTTGTTCATTGTAATAGTCTACACGCTTTATAAAATGTTTACCAGTTGAATCTACGCCTACAAACGATGCTACTACATCTACAATTTTGGGCCTACCCTTTAAACTGTTTTTAGCCACATCCGTTTTAGTTTCTGTGCTTAATGAAAACAGCGCGGCTATCAATACAAAATACAAATGCATATCTCTACTGTTTTGCCTTTAGTTGCTGCACTTCTTGCATCAATAATTCTATCTGCTTTTGTTGCTGCTGTATTTGCTGCTGCTGCTCTTGCATAGCTTTGGTAAGCACTACGGTTAGTTTGCTGTAGTCTATACCCCATAGGTCTTTTTTCTCATCGGCCGGGTTAGTAGCTATTTCAGGAAATATTTTGTCTACATCCTGCGCTATAAAGCCTATATCTCGGCCCTCTTTATAAGTGCCTAGGCCGTGTACTTCGCTTTTCTTATCCCAAGCGTAGTCTTCCCACTTATAGCTTAGTGGTTGTAGCTGCATTACTTTGGCAAGGGTTGGCGGCAGTTCTTGCCTTTCTGTTTTAAAGCGGCCATCGCTGGTGCTGGTAAAACCAAGTGCTGTTACCTGTCCATCGCCACGTATATACATCAGTACCTGCTCTACCGTACCTGCATCATTATATCTGCGGAAACGGAAGCCCCTACCAGTATTAGCTACTACATTAGGGTTAGTGTACATAGTAGTATTCCAAAAGTCAACATCGCTATTGCCCGCTGCGCGGTTCATGCCAAATGCCACGCAGCCCACACCACCGTCGAATGTATTGCCAGGCCCTGCGGCGTTTACGCCGGGGTCGTTATTATAGCCCCCGAACGACACAAAGCCGCCGCGAACCGTCAACTTATGGTTGGTTGCATCGGCTTGTGCAGGGGTTACCGTAGGTGCAGTAGTGGTAGCTATACGTACATTGCCGTTTGCCTTGTTTATGGTCATGGCGTTCCAGCCTTGGCCGTTGGTCCAAAAACCTATGGTGCCACCATTATTACCTACAAATCCATCGCCTGCATTGCTTAAAAACACACCGCCGTTACCGTTGCCATCGCCTGTTTGTATGCGGCCGTTCACACGTAGGTCAACAGTAGTATTGCCAGTGCCTACTACATCTAGGCGCACGGTAGGCGGTATTATGCCTATGCCCACATTGCCTAGGTCATCTATCATTACACGGGGGGTAGCAGTGTTCTCGCCGTTTAGCAATAGGCCCATAGTGCTGCCAGGGTTGCTCCATATACGTGCCTTTTGGCTACCATCGTTGTTTTTAAATAAAATATCGCCAGGGTCCTGTGGGGCACCTGCTTGCGCGCGCAGGCTTAGCTGGGCACCGTTGCCCAACTCCAAAAACTCAGATGGGGCATTGGTATTGATACCCACTTGGCCGCCAGCCAATACACGCATACGCTCAGCATTATTGGTACGCACTACAAAATCCTGCGCATCGGTAGTACCTATAAAGTTAGTGGCAGGGTTAGTGCCCGCATTGCCTATCAATTTCCAAAACAAACCATTGTTAGGCGCCCAGCTAGTACCGTTCCATGCCAATACATCGTTGGCGGTAGGTACAGCATTGCTTACAGGGTTGTTCTGTAACCCAACCACTGTAGGGTTAGGGTAAGTGCCGCTAAGGTCACCACCTGCTGCGCCTAATGGGCCCGTAGGGCCTGTTATACCTTGTACACCTTGAATACCCTGAATACCCTGTGCGCCTGTATCGCCAGTAGCTCCAGTTATACCTTGTATGCCCTGCACGCCTTGCGCACCTGTAGGGCCAGTTATACCCTGTGCGCCAGTAGGCCCTGTTATGCCCTGTATACCTTGTGCACCCGTATCGCCAGTAGGACCAGCTACGCCGGCCACACCTGCAGCGCCCGTAGCACCTGTAGGTCCGCTAAGTGCACATAGCGATACCCAACCTGCGCTGTAGTAAAAGAAACAGCCCGCATCGGTATCGAACACTAGCAAGCCCGTAGCCGGTGCTGCTATAGCGGTACGCTGTACGGTAGTCATACGTGGCACCAGCATACCCTTATCGCTAGCCTGTAGCTCAAGCAAAGCGCTAGCTGCTGGGGTGGTAGTACCTATACCCACATTGTTTTGGGCATTTAGTTGTGCTGCAAAAAATATAGAACTGGCTATAAGGTATAGCTTCTTCATGGTAAAGGTTAAGGTTTATGCTGTAAGATATAAATATAAGGCTTCGCGTTGCAATTTCATTA
Organism: Bacteroidota bacterium; assembly: GCA_018267435.1. GTDB lineage: Bacteria > Bacteroidota > Bacteroidia > Chitinophagales > LD1 > Bog-950. The sequence goes on from JAFDYM010000123.1 coordinate 8,781, forward strand.
TCACCCTACTTATTTGCTATTTTGCATGCGTATGGAAGTATTATCAATCCTATTATCGCTATTGCTCATCGCCTTTTTTTCGGGTATTGAAATTGCTTTTATATCGGCCAACAAGCTGCGTGTAGAATTGCTAAAAGAAAAAGGCCCCGGTAGCGCAAGGATAGTTTCAAACTTTAACGCCAACCCTAGCAAGTTCATCAGCACTATGCTGATAGGCATTAACATAGCATTGGTACTGTTCGGCTCGGTTACTACCAACTATTTTGTAAAAGCAAATTTCTCTTTTCTACCCGAAGGAGAGATAAGCCTACTGATAGTGCAAACGCTTATTACCACCTTCATCGTGCTTATTTTCGGCGAGTTGATACCTAAGATTCTGTTCCGTGTAAATGCCGACCAAACGCTATTGGTATTCGCTTACCCAGCACAGTTTTTCTACATCATCCTTTCGCCTTTAGCACGCATTTTTCATGGCATCTCGCGCATGTTGCTGCGCCTAATATCTGGCAAAGATATGCTGGAGGGCGAGCAAGATTTTACCAAAGAAGACCTAGAGTATTTGGTGAAAGAAACTGCTGTAAGCGACGAAGATGAGGAGGATGAAATAGACCATTTAAACTCGGAGATATTCGAAAAGGCGCTGTACCTAAAAGATGTAAAGGTGCGCAGCTGCATGGTGCCACGCCCCGAAATACAGAGCATAGAAATAAGCGAGGACATAGCTGTGCTGCGCCAAATGTTTATTGAAACAAAGCTGAGCCGCATACTGGTGTACGATGAAAGCATAGACCGCATACAAGGCTATGTACACCACTTCGACCTGCTGAAACAGCCCACCGACATAAAAGGTATGCTGCGCCCCATACTTACCATACCCGGCAGCATGACGGCCAGCGACCTAATGCTACAGTTTATACGCGAGCGCAAAAACATAGCATGGGTAATAGATGAGTATGGCGGCACCGCAGGCATAATAACGCTTGAGGACTTGATGGAGGAGATATTCGGCGAGATAGAGGATGAGCACGATGAAGAAGAATTTACCGAGCGCAAAATAAGCGACAACGAATACCTACTAAGCGGCAGGCTAGAAGTTGACTACCTAAACAACGAGTACGAGCTAGATATACCCGAAGGCGAATACACTACCCTATCGGGCTATATAATTGCCAACCACGAGGACATACCCGAAGCAGGCGAGCAGTTCGATATAGACAACTACCACTTCAAAATTCTCCGCGCTACCGATACACGCATAGACCTTGTAAGCTTGAAGGTGAATGCAGAGGGGTAAGAGGGCGTATCAAACCCTGCACAAGGCTAGCTTTATGTATATTTGATATACTATGAAAGACACCCTGCGCCGACTAAAACTTGCAAAAGACTTTACCATTACCGTGCCTATAAGTAAAGATGCTTTTGTACAAAAGCTAAGTGCCATTACTGAACATGGCGGCACGGGTACATTCTCTTTCGAAGCACTATCTGGCGGTAGATATGAGTACAAAGGCGAGGTAAATGATAGCGGTTTTTCGATAAGAAGGAAGCAGAAATTTTTTGACACTAGCGCCAACATGGCTATTGCCAAAGGCACTTATACCGAAGGCAATGCAGGGCTTATAGTACAGGGAGAAGCCAATGCTTTTCGAGGGTTTTATATTTTCATCATGGGTATCGCCGTTGTCTTCTATCTAGCTATTACGGCTGTAATAATTAATAAAGGGGGAGAAACCTTGATAGCCTTGCCCTTCTTGTGGCTACATGGCGCATTTATGTTTTGCATCCCTTTCTTTATGATGCGCCGCAGCGTTGAACGGCTGATATATGAACTAGAGCGCGAGTTTTTCTACCTTACTAAGTAGTAAGCCTACAGGAAGGTCGCGCGTGGCACAAAGCAGTAAGAGAAGTGCGCCATAGTAACGCGCCGAACAAAACTGTGAAAGGGGCATGGGGCATGTGATTGATAGGAGCGCTACCGCAGTGTTGTATTTACCGTGGTCTGTCGTCTGCGGTCCGTCGGCTTTAGCTGTGTCAACCCGCAACCAACAACTCGCAACAAGCAACTGAAAAACTAGTAGCCACGTCAGGGATCGAACCTGAATCTAGGGCTCCGGAAACCCTCATACTATCCGTTGTACTACGCGGCCAATAAAAACAAGAACGGGGCAAATGTAACCACTTGCCCCGTTCTTTATACTAAATAATGCAGCGGGCTACTGCAAGCCCATTTGCCGTTTAAAAAAGCTGTTGCCTTGGTTGCTGATGCTGTTTACATACTCCTTGCCATCTTTTTTGAAGACGATAAAGCCAGTGCTATCGCCCAAGTAAAAGTTGCCGCTTATCAACTCGCGGCCATCTATTTGCCACATGGCCATACCTGCCTGTTGTGCATTGGTTTTTACCGCCGTTTTGTTCTCGAAGAAGCTGCCGAACAATCGCACATCTTTGCCGCTTAGCGATAGGCTGCCGCCTTTGCCAAGATACAGTATCACATCCATGCTGTTGGCACTATCGCGCAGGGCAGCGTACGTGCGTATAGGCAGTGCTTGGTTAAGCTGCTTGGCAGTACCTTGTTGCTGGGCACTCATTACAAACAATGCCGCTACCAATATGCCGAACGAGAAAAGTAATTTGTTCTTCATGCCTCTAAAATACTATTGCCCGATTAATTTATTAAAATACCCTACATAAGTATTGTTAAGGGCTTGGCAGCTATAGTGCTGCTCAATGGTTTTGCGGCCCGCCTTACCCAGCGTTACGCGCAGGTCAACCGAGTCTATAAGCTGCGATAATTTATCGAACCACTCATCGTCTGTTAGTGCCAACATACCATTCTGCCCATCTTGAATGATGTCTTTATTAGCACCTACAGCAGTCATAACCGTAGCTACTTCCAGCGCCATGTATTGCAGGCCCTTCATGCCGCATTTGCCCTTGCTCCACTCGTTGTTCGGTAGCGGCATTATACCTATGTCAAACAAGCTGATGTGCTGCACTTCGTTTTCTGGGGTCCATTG